>NZ_JAYKGW010000193.1:0-46823 GCF_035285525.1 Okeania sp.
GCACAATAGTTATTTCATTTTCTGAAGCACTCCGCAAATTCGATAAAAGGTCATGTCTAATTTTTTCAGTAACTATTGCCCAATAGTTATTTCATTTTCTGAAGCACTCCAAAAATTCGATAAAAGGTCATGTCTAATTTTTTCAGTAACTACTGCACAATAGTTATTTCATTTTCTGAAGCACTCCGCAAATTCGATAAAAAAATTAATTGCTCTAACTTTGTTTAATGTTTAAATTATCCTTGAATTTTTTCCGCCATCCACTGCAAATAAGGAGCATAACCTGAGACAATTGGTAAAGCAATTATTTCTGGTATTTCGTCAGAATGTAAGTTTCTCAATTTTGATTCTAGGATGTTAAACTTATCTAAATCTGTTTTAATTAATAAATTAAAAGAATCTTCTGAACATAACTCCCCTTCCCAATCATAAATAGAGTGAACTGGAAAGATATTTACACAAGCTGCTAATTTTGCTTCTATGATAGATTTTGAAATTGCCTTAGCTTCATCTAGAGAAGCAATATTTACCAAAACAACACCATAATTAGTTGTACTCATAACTTTATTTCTGATTTTTATCTAAATTTTTAGTATATTTTTATTGAATTTAATCAAAGTCGAATTATCTGCTACTAGCAAAAATAAAAGACAATTTTGTTAATGCTAGTAAAATTGATTTACTCAATCTATTTACTTAGTTTGTTTAAAATACTTACAGCAGATTCCAAGTATTATAAAGTACAGATTCAATAATTAAATATTCTCAGTGTGATCCAGAAATCTCCCGTGAATGTACCTCACCAAAATGGATACTGTTGTAAGTCTTTGTGAGAGATAATTTAAATATTTTTAAGTATATACAAAAACTTATTGATTGTGATGTTAAAATTAATTAAGAGAATTAAACTTACTGTTTAAATATCTTTCTATTAAAATAATAGCTACAATATCATCTATTGGTTTAGATGGAATACGCATTCCTTTCGGAATTAAACGTACAAACCATTGAGGAGGATATAATTGCCAATAGCGATCGCGAGCTTCTAAACTAGAATAACGTTCATCTACTTTGATGATTGGTACTTTTTCTGAAATAATTTTTGTGAGATTTTGTTCCCAAATTTTCGATGTAGTTTGGTCGCCTATTACGATTAAGTTAATATCAAATTTTTGATTTAGTTCTATAATTGTTGTGGTAATTTTTGGAGATTCTACAACTTGGTGATAATAAATTTTTTTGTTTTTATCCATAATTGCAATTCCACATTTATCACGACCAGGGTCAAATCCTAAAATCATTTTTCTGTTAGGTTAGGGAGTAGGAAGTAGGGAGTAGTTAAGAATTAGGATTTAGGGGTGTTATACCATTTCTCAAAAAGTTTTCTAAATTTGATTGAGGAGGTGAGTAGGGGAGTAAGGGAGTGGGGGGAGAAGTAAACATCAGAAAAATTCACAAAAAATGATTTGGTTTGTGTTAATTATTTGATGACTGAAGTATTCCTCAAGTATAGCAATAATGGATGGAAATTGGTATTACGGAAGAGGTGTTCATTGATAATTGCACTTCAGTTTTTCTGTTATAATTACTGCAAAATTCTCACTTTTTCCCTTCCATTAACTTAAAAAGGTGTTCAGCAATTAATTGTTTGGTGATTTATTAGTACCTAAAATTATTGAAATTATGATTAATGTTAATGCTTTTATATTTAATCAGTCAGCCATAACTACTTATTAGTTTCTGCCTTACTTTTTAGTTGTTGGCGTTCTATTTCTAACTGTTTAATTTCTTGCTTTATAATTTCTCTTTGTTGTTTAATTTCTTGCAGTTGATTTTGAATTAATTTTAGTTCAGCTTTAGTTTTTGCTTTTGTAGTTTGAATTTGTTTTAATTCTTGTTTAGTTACTTCTAGTTGGGTTTCTGTTTCAGTTGTTTGGTTTAATGTTTTATCTAGAGACTGATTGACTCTATCTAACTCAGTTAAAGCTAATTTTAAATCAGATTTTGCTTTTTTTAGTTCATTGGTAATACGAGTGATTTCTCCTTCAGCCCTTGTAACTTCTTTGCGAGATTGATTCAATTTGGTTTGAATTTCATCTATTCTAAAAACTCCTTTTCTTAATGGCTTACTTGTGGCAAATAGAATAGTTAAAGTTAAAGCAGAAAGAATACTGCCAGTAATTATAGTAACTAAAACAGCAGTATCACGGGGTCGAAGACGAAATATTCGTAGTCTAGCTTTACCCACTCTTGTACCTAGGCGATCGCTAATAGTGGCTATTACACCGCCTAGAACTAGAATTGCTAATACTAATATTATACCCGCAGTCATTTCAGTTATCAGTTATCAGTTAGTCAGTAACTCGTAGCTGTAGCCAGATACTTGAAATACTGAATTAAAACTTTCTTTTGGTTGGGAGATGGCTATATTTATTCGCCATTCCTGGACCGCTTTTCACCACCCTTAAAGGGGAGTCTTGAAATCTTAATCTTATTTTTTGCTAATTAATGGCTGATAGTAATTAATAATTAAAATTAATAATGGATAATTAATTCCTAAGCTGTTAAGTATTTAAACCGCATTTTTGTTCTGTGCCTAGTGATGAATACAAGCCTTATTACTTCTGATTTGTTCAGACATATTTTCAATCTATTTTATTTATGCTTAAATGTTTAAAGTGTTTCAGTTTTAGACAGAGGTAATTATTCGTTATCCATTAATTAATTGGTATTGTTTTTTTGATTCTTGTTAGTTAGGGCTTGCTGATTACATCTCAAAATATACATCAAGGTAAGTATGTTTTTCTGTCCTGAAAAAATACCAGCTTTTGGGTGAAAGGGAGCTGAAAGAGTCAGTATTTTGTCTTGGTTAATACGAGGCACGAGGCAGAAAAATTATCAGAGTAATTTTTCCAAGCACTTTTTCTGTTGCTCCTCTAACTGCTCTTTATCTTCAGCTCAGAGACTTTTCATCAGCAAATCCTAGTTAGACCGTAATTTTAATTTATCATTAAAAATATTTTAAAATTTGTTATTATTCCTAATAAATTAAGTAAACTGCTGACTTAAAGCTACTGGGTTATGTACTGTAATTTTCTTTTTATTAATAGATATCATACTATCTTGCCGGAGGTCTCCCAGTAAACGAGTAACTGTCACCCTTGTTGAACCAATTGCTTCGGCAATTGCTTGATGAGATAACTTCAGGTCTATTGTAATTCCATCTCGACTAGGAACTCCAAAATCTCGACAAAGAATTAATAAAAAGCTAACTAATCTAGAACCCATATCTCGGTGTGCTAATGTCTCAATCATCATCTCTGTCTGTAAGATTCGAGATGATAATCCACGCAATAAAATAACTGACAGTTCTGGATCTTCTCTCAGAGCTTTCTCTACTTGGTCAATTGGTACTGATATTAATTCTACCACGGTAAATGCTACTGCATGGTAAAAACGGTCAGACTTATGGCCTGTAATTAGGGATAGTACCCCAAATACACTATTCTCCCGAAGCAGGGCTACTGTTATTTCGTCTCCTGCTTCATAAACCCTGGATAGTTTAACTGCACCTTTAATTAAAAGGTAGACACGCTCTGCAGGGTCTCCGGGGAAAAATATGGTCTTACCCCGTTCAAAAGTTTCTATTACTGGTGGGTATAAACCACCAGACATACTACGGAAAACTGTTGTTAGTGGTCTATCATGCGTCACGACCAATTTCCTTACACTCTCATCTATCTAAATAAAGTATTTTATCTAACTAAGTATTTTTCTTGATATCTTTATAAAAAATAGCTCATTAACTGAGCAAAAGGTGTACTATCAATTTGCAAGGTAGTGCTATACATATAACTTGAATTTGTTGTAAACACTTGAGATAGATTACCACAATGAAAACAAAAAATCTTATTTTAAATTTTGGCTTATGGGTGCTATTTTGCCGGATGGCAGATATCAAATTTTTTATTATAGCATTAATTCGTCATAATTAAATTAATTTTTTAAGTTTTTGTTTGACTAAGCTTGATTATACTACGATTTACATTATTATGTTAGATTTAACTGGAAAAAATGCTCTAGTGACGGGGATTGCAAATAATCGTTCTATTGCTTGGGGTATTGCTCAACAACTTCATAAAGCTGGGGCAAATTTGGGGGTGACTTTTCTACCGGATGATAAGGGTAGATTTGAAAAGAAGGTTTGGGAATTGGTGGAACCTTTGAATCCTTCTTTATATTTACCTTGTAATGTTCAGGATGATGAGCAGGTTCAGGCTACTTTTACTGAGATAGGAGAAAAGTGGGGCAAGTTGGATATTTTAATTCATTGTTTGGCTTTTGCTGGTAAGGATGAGTTGTCTGGAGATTTTAGTAATACTAGCCGTGAAGGTTTTACTCGTGCTTTGGATATTAGTTCTTATTCTTTGATTGATTTGAGTTCTAAGGCTAAGGAGTTGATGACTGAAGGTGGCAGTATTGTAACTCTGACTTATTTGGGTGGGGTGCGAGTTATTCCTAATTATAATGTGATGGGAATTGCTAAGTCTGCTCTAGAAATGAATGTCCGTTATTTGGCAGCAGAACTTGGCCAGAAAAATATTCGGATCAATGCTATTTCTGCTGGTCCAATTAAAACTTTGGCTTCTTCGGCAGTGGGTGGTATTAAAGATATGATTCATCATGTGGAAGAAATTGCACCATTACGTCGGACTGTTTCTCAAATTGAAGTTGGTAATACTGCTGCTTTTCTCTGTAGTGATCTAGCGAGTGGGATTACTGGTCAGGTAATTTATGTGGATGCTGGTTATGCAATTATGGGAATGTAGGTATTTCAGTTATCAGTTATCAGTTATCAGTTATCAGCAAAACTTGTAATAGACTGATTAATCTTTATTGCAATAGCAAGACTTTTGAGGAATGGTATAACTTTCTATTCCTCTTAACTCTGAACTACTCCCTACTCCCTACTCCCTATCTTCACAAAAAGACTTTTTGAGTAAACCCTACTTAAAAATTAAAATTAAAAATTTATATTCATAGCAGTCGAAACAAAAGGGGCGGACATTTCTAAATCCTAAAACCCTTTGATATTATTCAACTGTTCCCACCTTCTGTGTTCCCTATTCCCGATTCAAGTAGCGCTATATATTTTTATTATGCAAATAAGCGATCGCCCTTGTTCATCTATTCCGAATGTATCAGATGTACCTCCTAGAGTTGCTTCAGTCAAACGAACGACTGGAGAAACTGATGTAAATGTGAGTCTTAATCTTGATGGTGTGGGTAATTGTAAGGCTAATACTGGTATTCCTTTTTTAGACCACATGTTACATCAAATTTCTTCTCATGGACTGATTGATTTAGAGGTCCATGCTGTGGGGGATATTGAAATTGACGATCATCATACTAATGAGGATGTGGGAATTACTTTAGGCCAAGCTTTAAGACAGGCGTTGGGCAATCGTAAGGGTATTGTCCGTTTTGGCCATTTTGTGGCTCCTTTGGATGAGGCTTTGGTTCAGGTGGCCTTAGATTTTTCTGGTCGTCCATATTTGAGTTATGGTTTGGATGTTCCGACTGAACGAGTTGGTACTTATGATACTCAGTTAGTGCGGGAATTTTTTGTGGCTGTGGCTAATAATAGTTTGATGACTTTACATATTCGACAGTTGGCTGGAATTAATTCTCATCATATTATTGAGGCAGGGTTTAAGGCTTTTGCTCGTTCTCTACGAATGGCTTCGGAAATTGACCCCAGACGAGTTGGGGAAATTCCTAGTTCTAAGGGAGTTTTGTAATTGGTAAGCTATCAGCTATCAGCTATACTCCTGGGTCGGAACTGCACAATTAAGCTGTTTTTTTTCCTTTTAGATTTAAACCCTATTTAGGGTTTGGGTATGGAAATATAAAAGTCTTTACATACGAATGGTTATAGCATTTTTAAATCCGAAAAAAGTGCAACTTTTCTAGCTAAAATCACCAAAAAGTTAGGATTTTAGGGAGACCAAAAGCAGAAAAACTAAGGAACAATTATTCCTCCTAATCTCTCTGTCTTCCCACGCTCCCCACAAGAACCACACTTTGCTTTTTTAACAAACCCTATTTAAGCAAGGTACAGATTTTATACTAATATATATCTCCAAAAACAAAAAGTAAAATCAATTATCCCATACGAAATTATCAATTTTTCTTCTCTGTTAAGTGTTCCCTATTTTCTGGAGATGTCTAATTTTCATTTTACAAATTGAAGTGTGGAATGTTGGTTATAGCCTTTTTCCAGATCGAAAAAGTGCAACTTTTCCAACTAAAACTGCCAAAAAAATTAGGATTTTAGTGAGGCTAAGGTTAGAAAAATCAAGGAACAATTATTCTTTTTACTTTCTCTTTCTTTCCACACTTCCCACACTCTCCTTTTTTCAGAAAGCCCTAACTACTCGCTGCCTTAAAAACTGGTTTACTTTTCTGTCATTTTATCTAATCTTTCTCTAATAGATAACTTAAATCCTGAATTTAATGCGAATATAGCTCCCAATCCTGATAAGATAAAAACGACAATAGCGCTTTTAATATAACCCCCTGTTAATAACACAGAACCTGATAGAAAAGCTAAACCAGTTATACAAGTAAAAATCAAAGTTTTTAAAGCCAAATTAATCCGTTTTAATAATCTGTCATTTTCAATAGAACGTACCCTAAATTGAATTTCTCCATCTTCAATTTTGGTTTCTAATTGTCGGATTAAAACTTCACTTTTACTAGGTTTTCGTAATTTATATCTAATAAAATCTCTAGTCTGCTTTGCTAGTTCACCTACTATTCCAATTCTGTCTTGATCGGCAGTTATACTTTTTACAAAAGGTTGAGAACAAGTAATCAAACTATACTCAGGATCGAGTTGTCTAGCAATCCCATCTAAAGTAGTTAGAGATTTCAGAATAAAAGTCATTTGAGAAGGTAAACGAAATGGTTGTTGCTCAAATAACATATACATTTCATCCTTTATTTCATCAAAATTATAAAAGTCTAGAGGTTTGTCAGTAAAATTTTCTAGTAAAAAATTCATTAATCTTCTAACAGGCATCATATCCGGCATTGGTTCAATTAAACCAATATTAATTAAAGTATTTAGCACCTGGTCAACATCTTTTCTCAAAACCGCAAAAAAAGTTTTAATCATTTGGTCTTTTGTTAAAGATTTTACCTCTGCCATCATGCCAAAATCATAGAAAATAATTTCACCATCTAAACTAACTGCTAAATTTCCTGGATGGGGGTCTGCCTGAAAAAAACCATCTAATAATAATTGCTTTAAATAACAACAAACTCCTATTTGATTAATCTTTTTAGGATTAATATTATAAGTTTCTAATCGCATTAGGTCATTAATTTTTATTCCTGGTAAATATTCAAGAGTTATAACTTTTTCTGTAGTGTGAGTCCAATAAACATGAGGCACTATTATTTCTGGATAATCTTGAAAATTTTTCCGAAAGCGGTCAGCATTTTTTCCTTCATTTATATAGTCAATTTCTTGATAAAGAATTGTAAAAAAGTCATGGTAAATAGCATCTAAATCATATCTCTTAGACCAAGCAAAATACTTTTGACAAAAACGAATCACATTTTTCACTGCTTTTACGTCTAAATCAAATAAAACTTTTAACCCAGGACGTTGTACCTTAACTACTACTTCTTCACCTGTTTGTAAACTAGCTTTATGTACTTGCCCTAAACTTGCTGCAGCGATGGGACGTTCCTGAAAATCTCGATATAAATAATAAAGAGAGTTGCCTAGTTCCTTTTCAATAATAGCGATCGCTTGTGTTGTGGGAAAAGGAGGTACTTGGTCTTGTAATTTTCCTAGTTCTTCTATATATTCCTTTGGTAATAAATCGCCTCGTGTAGATAAAGATTGACCTATTTTAATAAAAGTTGGACCCAAGTTGAGCATAGTTTTGACTAACCATTCAGCACGTTGTTTTCTGATAGAGGAAGATTTATTTTGAAATAAATTATCCCACCATAAAAAGAAGAAAAATTTTCCGGCGGCACTAAAAACATCTATTTGTCTCGTTAGGGGAGAATATTGGGTGCGTTGCCAACGCAGGGAGTTAGGAGCATTTTGAGTTAGCATACTTAATAATGAATAATTGATAATTAATAATTGATAATTACAGCAATTTTGAGGATAGTGAGGTAGAGTTATATTTATCTGTAACAGAGCCTAGAAGCCTGTAACAAGCAGGGTGCTTAAACTGCAAAAATTAAGAACAGACTTCTAGTCTTTAACAAATAATTTTTTACCTAACTAACTCCGAAATTGCTCTAATAATGGATGATTAATAATTAATAATTGATAATTGATAATTGGTAATTAGAGTTTGCTAAATAGATTTTTTTTGCAAATATAATAGTCAGTAGAAATAGAATTCATAGAGGAGATATTCATAAAGTATTGTCTGTTATTTTCGGTATTCTAGTGAGATTTTTATGCTGACTTTTTGATTTTTCGGGAACCGTACATTTTTGACCGAAAAGATTGTACTTTTTCCAGACATAAAAATCCTTAAACCTTTCTCTATAAATTATTTTATATTTAATCAGCCATACCTAATTGATAATAAAAACTATTCCAATCATAAATAGGTCAGGTTGCCAAATTTGTGATCCGAATAAAATATAGATTATATCTCTAATTACAGCAGATTTCATATTAGTAAATACACATAATACAGCCTTCCAGGCTGTGTTACAAAGTCAGCACTCAGCTATCAGCTATCAGCTTTATTAGCTTTGAAACTCTTATCTATTGCCCATTGCCTAAACCTCTATACCAAAAAGTAGCAAGATTTTTGACACAAAACTATCCTGGAAAGTGCTGTATTAATTATCAATTATTAATTAATAATTATTCATTACTTCTTCTGCTTTCTTTCTGGTAGTATCACTATTTCTATGATAAAGTTCAGCCCTATTTACTGCCACATCATATCGTGAATAACTAGGTGAAACAGAAGTCATTAGTTCTGCAGCTTGTTCCCATGTCTTGGCGATCGCCATCCATTCTTCTTGAGACTCAGCAGTTTTACCATTAGCAACAGCTTTTTCTGCAAGTCGAACTGCTTCATTAAAAGCTTCTTTTGATTTAGCTTCTATATCTTCTAAATTTTGATTAACTTGATTTTCTGAAGCTGTAATTTTATCTATCCCAGAAAAGTTGAACCATCTATTTATTTGGATACCTAAAGTTAGCATTAGCATACTCATAAAAAAAATTCCTATTACGTCAAATTTATTTGGGTTTTGTGTTTTTCTAGAATAAATATTTTTAGATAGAGTTTTTTTAGTTGCTTTAGGTTTATTTCTCTGAAAATTATTTGCTATTTGTTGAAAAATATTGGGTTTAGTTAAAGTAATTTGTTGAGACCACAGTAATTGACTTTCTGGGTCTCTAGTAATATCTTCTAACCATAAAAGTTGTTGTTCTTGCACAATTCTGCTATTAATTTTTACTTTCTGGATATTACGAGGTGAAATTGTTTCCAGAATCTGTTTTACCTCTTCTACAAGATAAGATTTTTCTAATTGTTGAACTTGTGGTGCTTCACATAAAACTTGCAAAACACCATCAGAAAATATAGCTCTAATTCTTACGTCTAATGTAGCTAAATTTTCATTGAGAATTAAAATAATTGCTGCGACGCTACCGTGATGTGCTTGGATAAATATATCATTAGTTTGATTGTTCATTGATAGATAATTTATAATTTATAATGAATAATTGATAATTTAGCTAGACAGTGCAAAGTTCTAGGAATAACTATTGCTATTTAAGGCTTTCAGCTATCTCAAGGTTAGAAAGTTCCTATTAACACCTTTAGGTGCTATAAGCCTTTCCCAGTAACACTTTCAGCCTGGAAAACAATTCATTCTTGAGGATAACTTTGTACTCTCCAGTCATTAGGGTTTGCTGAATAAATCTCAAAGTATTGACAGATAAAAGTTATAGCGTTTTTTAACCCCGATTTTTCACCGAACCATAAAAGTACAACTTTTACAAATATAACTACCAAAAAGTTAGAATTTTAGATAAACCAAGAGTAGGAAAATAAAGGAAAAATTATTCTTCTTACTACCTCTTGCTTCCTACACTTCCCACACCTCCCACCCCTCCAACACTTTAGCCCTATTTTGTTACTCAATAAGTCTGATAGTCAAAGCAAAGAGCGCATACATTTCTGCATTCTGTTTGCGAAGCATTTCCCTATAGGAAAAACCCCTTGATATTCTAGTATTCCCTCCATACCTGTTCCCTATTCCCTAGCGCTACGCGCTATATGATAAAATTTGCGACAGTATTAGAGGGAAAACAGGAAATTAACTATGGCCAAATCCCTGACTGGCAAAATCTTTGTATTGGATGATAATATAGATACAGACCAAATTATACCTGCTGAGTATCTAACATTAGTTCCTTCCAAGCCTGATGAATATGAGAAACTTGGAAGTTATGCTCTGTGTGGGTTGCCAGATCGCTACGGTAAGTTTATTGCACCAGGAGAAATGAAAACCCAATATCCAATTATTGTGGCGGGAGAAAATTTTGGTTGTGGGTCTTCGAGGGAACACGCACCTATTGCTCTGGGTGCTTCTGGTGTCCAAGCGGTAGTTGCTCAATCTTATGCTCGCATATTTTTCCGTAATTGTTCGGCGACTGGGGAACTATATCCTTGGGAGTCTAGCGATCGCCTCTGTGAGTTATTTGAAACTGGTCAGGAGGTTACTATTGATTTTGCAGAAAATCAAATAATTAATCATACTCTTGGTCAGACTTATTATTTGAAGTCTTTGGGAGAAGTAAAACCTGTTATTGATGCTGGAGGTCTTTTTGCCTATGCTCGTCAAACAGGTATGATTGCTCAAAAATCTGGTTAAATTTTTTTTAGTTGGAGAGAAATTTCTCTCTCCTTTTTGATGTTTAATTTTTCCATGATTTTCAAATTTAGGTATGGAGGGAACAGGTATGGAGGAAAAAAGTATTTTGGCAGACCTTTTTGATGTTTAATTTTTCCATGATTTTCAAAGGAAATAATGTTAATTAACTAGGCTAAAATTGGTCTTCCTTTCAGGAAAAGTAAGGATAAAATAATTACTATAGCAAATATTTTTAAAATTTAGTTATTGTCAAAACTTAAACTAAGATTTCAGTATAATATTGCCCTAATGTTTTTTCAAAAGAAACCGAAATAAATTACTCCTTTTAGAATTAATTTAAGAGCTTCATCTTGAAAATATACTTTTAACTGTTCTACATCAGAAGTATTTTGAGCATTTTCATTCAAAGTTTTAATTACTACCTGTTCACCTTTGCTATTTTTAGCTAGATAAGTAATAGGAAAACCTCCCCGATCAATTTGTTTAATAATTTGTTAGCGATCGCTATACAATTTTTTTCCTGAACTAAAAAACATATTCTTAATAAGTAAATACTATAAAGTTTATCTCAATAGAAAATACAATTAATTCATATAGCACTTAACTGGGAACACAGAAGGTGGGAACAGGTGGAAAAGTCTTTCCGTGGTCTTTGACTCATCATCAGTCCATGTCCTAATCGCCTTGTCTGTTGCTATATCTGAAAAATAAATCTAATAAAAATATAAACCCTCAGTTACTTTCTAATTTAAAGAAAGTAAAAGAGAGCTAAAAAAGGCAACAATCAAATAAGTTGCTGCATTTAACATTAATCAATTTAACTTTGGATAAATTGTTGTAGACTACGAGTCATCTTGTCAACTATTCCCTCTTTCTTTTCCTGATTAAGTTCAGTATTTGCCTCAGCTTCTATACGCTCTACTATATCCTTTGGAAGATTAAGTAACTGCTTTAATTTTTGATAAGCAACTTCTTCCTCTTCATTAATATTTGGTTCATCAGGAGTACGAGCGCTACAAGCAATTACTTCATAACCTAATTTTAAAACCAACTCCTTTTCTTGCTGACTTTCTAACTTAGGAATTGATTCTTCCAATGGTATATTCTGCATTAAATAATCCCGTAATTCTTCTTGAAGTTGTTTTTGAGAATCTCCCGTAGCAAATAAACTACTAAAACTATTCAACATTAAATCAACTTCCTCTTGCGCTAGTTGTCCGTCAGACCATGCCATGTAAGCAACAATGCGCAATAAATTCATCTGACGTGGATTAATAGATGGTGGTGGAGGTGGTTGGACTGTCATAAATTTTTCCTCAATTATTTGTTATGGCGCTACTTGAATCGGGAACAGGGAACAGGGAACTATCAAAAGGTTTCAGGATTAGAAATTTCCACGCCTTTTGCTTCGACTGCTATATTCATAATTAGGGTTTGCGTATGGAAAGTCTGATGGTTAAGGAAGAGAGTAAGGACTAGGGAATATGTAGGGAAGTTGCATAGAACCTCCTTACAGAGTTAGGATTTAGGAAAGTTTTAGCCAAGGTCGTCCCAATACAATTTTCCCTTAGTTTTTCTTTCATATATTACTTCAAAATTCTCACTTTTTCTGCTCCATTAACCGAAAAGCTGGTACTTTTTAAGAAAAATGTTTATACAGCATAATCCTAAAAGGAAGAGGTAATTATCCATTATATCAAATCCGCTTAATTCTGTAGAAACAAATCTTCTATTTTCAACCCTTCCCACACGAACCACACGAACCACACTTCTCCAAATATACAATAAGTATTCAAAGGGATTCTATATTATCCATTATCCATTAATGAAGGTTCCCAAGAAAGTCAGTACCTAAAATTTTTCCAACCATGATTAATGTTAATGCTTTGATATTGAATCAGCAAGCCCTAATTAAAGTTTTAGCCTATCATCAACCTAATAGTTATGATTCAAATTATTGACAATTTTTAACTATTTCCTGTGATATAAAATCGGGTTAAATCTTGATTATTGCGACAATAGGAAGCAATCTCAGAGAGGCGGGAAGATTGCTTCCTTCCACATTAATATAATGTCTGGTTCAACAGTGATAAATAAAATAACTAGGTCGTAGTCAGGAGTTCCTACGGAATGCTCCGCAAAGAGGAGTTAGGAGGAAAGAAAGAATAAGGAGAAAGTTTTTTTGTCACGCTCTTATCCAGACATGATATAATTGATAACTGGAATTACCTAGATGATAAGATGAGGAGGAAAAATATTAGTTGCTAAAAGTTTCTCTTAAAATTAAGAAGTCTATCAAATAGAGATAGACTCTAATGAACTTCCCAACCACCCAAAGAAATTTTTCTTTTGTTTTGTCGTCGGATTTTTCACCGGAACAACTTGATAGCGACTAGGGCTAGGATAACCTAAAGTTAATTGACAAGTAATCAGCTCATCTTGATGGAAAACTGTTACTTCCAAAACATCCCCTGGTTGATAATCTTTGAGGTGATCGCTCAACTTATCTGCACTTACGCGAAAACCATCTATAGCCAATAACTCATCCCCTGCATCTAATCCTGCTAACTGTGCCGGACCTTGATATTGAACAAATTTAATTATTTCCTTGCCATGATCGCTAATAACATTCATACCTAATTCTGGCCATTCATTATATTCTTTTTTAATTTGTAGTCCAAAAGGTCTTAAATATTCATCAAAAGGTAACTCATCTAGACCATCAATATACCTGGCAAAAAAATCATTCAAATCTAACTTTGCCACTTCCTCAATTACACCTTTTAATTGTTCTGGAGTAAAACCTATTTCTGACTTACCAAACTCATGCCACATTTTGCGCATTACATCATCCAGTGACCGTTGATTTTGATGTTTTTCTCGAATCAATAAATCAAGCAATAAAGATATCATCGATCCTTTTAAATAATAAGAAATCTGACTATTATTACTATTAGAATCCCGACGATATAATTTAATCCAAGCATCCCAACTAGACTCACTAACTGGTTGTACCTTTCGCCCTATTATTGTTAACAGAAGTGTAATTTCTTTCCCTAATAATTTCAGAAAATTTTTCACATTATAGATACCAGCTCTAAAAGGAATTAATATATCATAATAACTGGTCGTACCCTCAGAAAACCAGAGAGAAGGAGTATAATTTTCCTGCTCATAATCAAAAACTTCTAATGCTTTAGGTCGAATTCTCTTAACATTCCATAAGTGGAAAAATTCATGGGCAACCAACTGCATAAAGCGATCGCATTTTTCCTTATTTCTAAAACCGAATCTTGGGTAATTTAAAACACAACTAAACTTATGTTCTAAACCACCAAAACCTTTACCAGAACAATGTAAAATAAATAAATATTCTTCATAAGGTAAACCACCAAAAATTTCTGCTTCTACAGCAATAATTTTGTGTATGTCTGGAATTAGCTTTTTTGCTTCTGCATTACCTTTTCCCCAGATAGCTAATTCATGTTTTTTTCCTTGTACTTGAAATTGAAATAATTGATGATTACCTATCTCAAAAGGACTATCTACCAAAGTATCAAAATCTTCTGCTTCAAAAGTATTTTCTGTATCTATAACTCTTGACAAAGATGTACTTACTTGCCAATCAAACTTAGGAGGAATAATTTTAATTCTAATTGAATTTTTTTCACATTCAGGAATATAAAAAAACAAAGCTGCCCCATTAAAATAACCATGAGTAGAATCTAAATGATTAGTTCTTACTGTTAATTCATTAGCAAATATTCTGTATTGAACTATTACTTCCGAGACCCCCAAAGTTTCTACTTGCCAATGATTTTTGCTCAATTTTTGCCAAGGTAAAGGTCGTTCATTTTCACTATAAGCACAAAAATCTTGCAAATGTTTAGAATACTCCCTAATTAAGTAAGAACCTGGAGTCCACACTGGCATTTTTAAATCCAGTTTTTGAGAAGTTGTGAATAATGAGGAAGATAGTTCTTTAACCCTAACAGACAAACTAACCTCAAACAGATGGGATTCTGGATGAGGCATTGATACTTTATATTGAATTGCTGGAGTTCTAGTAGTCGGACTTATAGGTAATACTTTAGCGTCAGTCATACTTGTGGATTTTTGATTTAATTTATTAAATTAAGTATATATTTTTTTCTCTTTTAAAAAGCATATCAATCTATGACCTTAATGTAAATTATTTAAGCAAAATAGCTACAATTGTATTAACTTAATCACTTGCCAAAATAATTAATCCAGTTTAGTGACTAGCTAAATGAATTAAACGTTTAATATTAAGTATTTCAATTAACTGATGTTCTGGAACTATACTAATCCAACCCTTAGCCTCCAATTTTTCCATAATTTTTATAGCTTCCTCCATTTTAATATCCGTAATATCTGCTAAGTCTTGGTTAGAAATATTAAATATTTCAGATGTTTTTTCCATAGTATGACCGTAGTTTTCAGCTAATTCTACTAATGTATTTGCAAGTTTTACCGCTGGAGGTTTATGACGTAGTTGTTGATGAATATTTGCTTGCCTGAGACGCTTCACCATCAATTGTAACATTCGGTGATGTAACTGAGGGTCTTTGAAGAGAGTTTGAATAAATCTTTGAGCCGAAATACTGATCAAACGAACTGGAGATAATGCCACAACATCATTTGACCGGGGTGATTCATCTAAAATGGCCATTTCACCAAAAAAATCTCCCCTTCCCATAATAGCCAGTGCAATCGAGTTGTCCCCTGATAATCTGTGTCTGACTTTGACCCAGCCAGATACCAAAAAGTAAACTGCATTACCCCAAGCATCTTCCATTAAGACAACTCTATTGGAGGGATACTCGTGTTTGACTGCAACGGATAAGAGCCATTCTAAAGTTTCTGGATTAGCTCCCTTAAATAAAGGAAAAAGCTCACTGAAAGCTTCTGTCTGCATGAGAATTAGAACTCTTTATTGTATTTTGTGATTGTTAAATTCATATAGCTATCATACTAGAGTTTTTTCTAATTCAACACAATTATATCTTTTAGGGTTTGTTTATGAAAGTCTTTTAGTAGGGGGAAGGAGTCAGAAGTCAGAATCCAGAATCGAGGATGAATGAGAATCATAGAAGGGGTAGGCAGAAGAATCTTCCCTTGATTTTCTACCTTCTGCCTTCCTTTTGCCTTCCTTTCAAAATAGCAAAAAAAAAACGGGCTAACCCGATTTTAGTTAACCCGCAAACTTGGGAATGCACAAATCAATTACTTCTGTACTACCAACTTAACATTAGCGTTTTGTAGACCACGTTGCTTAACAGCAGCTAAAGTCTTATTCACAGCATACTTCTGGTTAATAGAATTAATCAACTCAGTTTGGTTGTGCTTCTTAGCAACGCCCCACAGATCGGCAACTAGGTCAAAAGAACCATCGCTGTTGTGAGTCCAACCTAAATCATATTCGCCTTCTAAAACAGCAACGATATCAGAACGTACACTTTGGCCATTGTAGCCACGAACATCAGCGTCAGTTTTTACTGTAATTCCTAAATCACGCAGGGAAGCTTTTAAAATTTCAGCGTCAGTGATTTTAGTACGCAATGTGCTAAAGTGAGACATTTGGATTTCCTCCTAAATTTAAAATTAAAACAGAGATAACAACGGTTTTTATGGAACAATACCACAGTAGATGTGGTTTTTTTTTGGGAAACTGCTAGCAACTTTAATTTAGTTTACTAGCCTTTACTCCTGTTTGTGCCAGGAGAAAGCTTTTAAAACTCCAGTCTTTGATACTCGGCGACTGAAGATGCAGCAGGCCGCGCACGTTGTCTTGCCCAATCTCTCAGAGCAGTAACTTGCTCTGTCATAGTCTTTGACAACGGTAGTGTAGATTTTATGGCGGCAATAATATCTAGCTGCGTAAATTCTCTATTTTGAGCAAATGCTTCATACATAGCAGCAATTATGGCTTGCTCTATTTCTGCACCGGAAAAGCCATCGGATACTTTAGATAGTTGATCTATATCGAAGCGTTCAATATCTCGACGTCTTTTTGTTAAGTGAATTTGGAAAATATCTTGGCGTTCTTCTTTGTTTGGTAAATCTACAAAGAAAATTTCATCAAATCTACCTTTCCTTAAAAACTCTCCTGGTAGACGCTCTACCCGGTTGGCAGTTGCCATGACAAATACTGGAGAAGTTTTTTCCTGCATCCAAGTCAGGAATGAACCAAATATTCGACTAGAAGTACCTCCATCAGAGTCCCCTGAACCAGCACTGCCTGCAAAGGCTTTATCCAACTCATCTATAAAGAGAATTGCTGGTGAAATTGATTCGGCTGTTTTGAGAGCATTTCGTAAGTTAGCTTCAGACCGTCCTACCATTGAACCATCGTATACTCTTCCCATATCCAAGCGCAATAGAGGTAGACCCCAAAGACGAGATGTAGTCTTTGCGATTAGAGATTTGCCACATCCGGGTATTCCCAGAATTAACATTCCTTTTGGTTGAGGAAGTCCATATTCACGGGCACGCTCTGTGAAGGCATCAGAACGTTGTTTTAACCAACGTTTTAATTCTTCTAAACCACCTACAGCATCTATAGTTTCATCTTCTTCGATATACTCTAGGATGCCATTGCGCTTGATAAGTTGTTTTTTCTCAGATAGTACGATGTCAACTTCGTTTTCAGTTAGCCTTCCTGCTGTTACTTGGGCTTTACGATAGACTTTTTCGGCTTCATCTTTTGTTAAACCCAGAGTTGCTTTCAGGAGCTTTTCCCTTGTATCTTTGGAAATACGACGGTTTTTACTATACTCTAATTGCCGTGATAGAACTTGGTCCAGTTCCTTCATACTTGGCAGTGGAAAGTCAAGGACAACTACTTCCTTTTCTAATTCTATGGGGACATTCTGCACTGGAGACATTAATATTATTGTCTTGTTTGTGCCTTTAAAAAAGGTGATCGCATCCCTCAACCACCTTGTTACTGGTGGTGAATCAATGAATGGGTGTAAGTCTTTAAATACAAATATTGTTCCTACACTACCATTATTAGGATCTCGCTGCCTGATTGCCCACTCTATAGCTGCCTCTGGTGAGACTGTATTATGCTGAGTTGTGTTTTTGCTTTGGCCATACTCTACGATACCGTGAGTTACTGTCCAAACAAATACTTTGCGTATAGGTTTGACCTTAGCTAATCCATCAATTGCTTGCTCTGACCGCTCTTCCTCAGAGGTTACGAGGTAGATCAAAGGATATTGAGCTTGGATTAGAATATTTAGTTCTTCTTTCATAGTCCTCGATCTAGTAGAGACGGTACAAAGTTTACAATTGCTTGATTGAAGGAAGTTATCTTTAAAATTGCCCTAGCTAGGAGTTATCACTTGTTGGAGTTTGATGTCTCTTCATCTAAAGTCATCAGTATTAACTTAGGAATGAGGATAAAATTAAGAGCCACAGTTTTTGGCTAGGAGTACCACAATGGAATACTTCTGTACAAAAAATCTGGAAGTTAATAAATCTCCATTCTTTAGCAGGGAACTAATTCTTGTTCTCCCGGTTGAGTTTCAGATATTTCTGATTCCGGGATTTGCTTCAGAGGAATGTCCTGGTCTGCTTGTAAACTTGGCTGACTTTTGAGGGATAACAGTTCTCCTTCTCTTATTACAAGCGAACTTGAACAGTCTGGACAAGTGTATACCCGGTGGGTTTGTCCATGTATTGAACCTAATTCGTCGTCAACTATTTCTGAGTTTTCTAAATAAAATAGAATTGCTCTTTCTGCTATTGATGACATTGGTTCCGAGTCAACTGCAGCCCTTATTTTGAGCTGGCGATGCAGTTTTGGTTGTATGTATAATGTAACTTTTTGCTTGTCTTGCATATGACAGTCAACTTGTTTACCCGGGTATGTATATTACTTTAATGATTCTTCTTCAGAATGTCAAGCGGTTTAACCGCTTTGACTCTATTATTGTAATATATCTTTACATTTAGGTCAATCATAAAATTAAAATAAAAGCTGTAAGTATTGCCTAGAGAATACTTACAGCTTTTTTATTATGATTGTTTAAATAAAAATTGAAAACAAAAACTGAAAAATATTATATCTTTAACTAGGAAGGAAGGCAGAAGGCATAAGGCATAAGGCATAAGGCATAAGGCATAAGGCAGAAGGCATAAGGCATAAGGCATAAGGCAGAAGGAAAAGAAAGGTTGAGAAGGAAAAAGTTTTTTTAAAGGAGATGGGGTGATGGGGAGTAATTTTTTTCCAACATTTTGCCCAAAATCCCCTCCTTTTTGATTTTTCACCGATTTCTCACCGATTTCTCACGCCCACCGTACCGTACCGTGCATGAGTAGTTCAAACAAGGGTACTTTTTTACACCCTAAAAATTATAAAACCTTTATCTGTAAAGACTTTAATATTTAATCAGCCAGCTCTAATATAGTTCAGCTTTTTCATGCCTACCTACTTATTTACACTCAATGTCTGGCCATTCATCTGATTAGCGTAAAATTTACGCTAACAGTTTTCTATTTTGTCCAAAGTCCAATTAGGGCAAATCAGTTGAATAATGACCCGGTATGTCTTCTAACCACTGAATAAACTCAATTATATTATTATCAGGATCGCAGGTAAATATCCAACTACAATGCCCTGGCATCAGCAAAGGCCCCTTAATGATAGGTAGTTCTTTCTCTTTTAACATTGATACAACTTCTGCCATATTTTCTGTCCTAAAAGCAACTTGAGGGCAATAAGGCTGCTTCAATGGCTTCTTTTCAAAGTTTTTTTCCTTGACAAATTGTAAAAGTTCTAAATTACCACCATTTCCTTGTAATTCAAGGAAAGCATATGCTTCATGGTTGCTTTCATCCACTTTCTTAAGTAATAGTTTTAGCCCTAATTTTTCAGTATAAAACTTGATGGACTCATCTAAGTTAGAAACTTCAAAAGCAAAGTGATCTACCTTAAACATAGGTTTCCTCCTAATAATTTCTTATTTCCCTAATAATTTCTTATTTCCCTGATACCATAGTATATAGCCTAGCTGGTTAGAGAAAGTTATAAAAAGCTTTTAGGATTACAAACATAATTTATCTAAGTTTCTAATTAATTGAAAAATCATTCGTCCCAATCTTGGTAATAGTTTGATATTTCCAAATCTTTTTCCAAAAAGATCCCCCAATTACCCTCAAAGTCAAGAATTCTCCAAAAGTATTTCAAGAACAGACTAACAACCGGCCAATTCCTGGGATAATGATAATGTTTTTTAGAAAAAACAGGCTTCCAGCCAGAATGTATAAATAACAAATTCCAATCTTCAGGACTGAGTTCAAAAATGTGTGTTTCTTCAGCAGAAACTGGTTCTTTGACGTCGTTTCTGATTCGATGTAGTCCGACACGACTTTTTTCAAAGTAAGGAACAGTTACAAACAGGTAATTACCTTTCGACTTTTTTGCCAAGCGACGCAAAAACATCACGGGATCGTGTAAATGTTCTAGCATCTGAAAAGAAGTAAATAGATCGGTGCTTTGGCTTCCTAAATCTAAGTCTTCTGCACGACATAAAATTGCTTTTAATCCTCTACTTTTGATTTTTTCAATTGCTTTAGGATCTAAATTAACGCTAATGGTTTCTATTTTCTTAACCTTGTCTTTCAGTAATTCAGAAAAATAGAGACAATGAGTTCCCGATGAATCACCAATATCAACAAGGGTAAAAATTTCTTGGTCTTGAAATGATGCTTTTGACATTATCTCAAGGAGCATTTGACATTGAAAAGCTTGAACCGCTCTTTCTTTCTCTTCAATAACTCCTTTATAAGTATAGTGAGTTTCTTGTGCTGAAATATCAGGCACGGTTTTTTGTAACCTTTCAATCAAAGATCGAGTTTTTTCTTGTCTGATAATTTGTTTAATTGACCAACTAGCAATTGGATAGATAAATTTCAGTAAAAAAGCTTCAAGTTCAGACAGTTTACTATTGGGAATTACCCCTTTATACATTAGCCAATAAAAGTTATCTAGTTTCATAGAATCACCATCTTTTTTCTAAGTTTTTTGACAAATTAATACTCTTCTCCAAGATTGATTTTCATCAAAAGGATTACCCAAAAGATCGCCGTAGGTTTCGACAATTTCAAATCCAGTTTTTGGGATATCTTCTAATAATAAAGTAGGAGAATATAGGAATTCATCACAGGTGATTTCATCTTTTTGAAATTCCCCCAAACTCTGGCGGAAAATATACCAATATTCTCGCCAAAAATTTTCTATTTTTAAACTTTGAGTCACCACAACAATTGAGCTATCTTCGTTAGCATAAGTTTCTTGGGTTAGATTACTTTTCTCAATTTCTACGCGATGATTGGGTAATTCTAGAAACAGAATTCCCCCTGTTTTTAAATGTTCATAGCTACAGGACAAACACTGATTCATTTCCTGTTGGTTTTGCAATAAAGTCAAGGTAGAACTTAAAATTAAAATAGCATCAAAACTTTTTGGGAGATTGAAGGAGCGCATATCTCCTTGATGCAATTTTAAGTCAGCTTCTTTTTTCTGAGTGACTTTGATCATCTCAGGGCTAATTTCCAACCCCTCGATATTGAATCCCTGCTGCTTTAGAGGAATAGTAAATAAACCTGAACCACAGCCAAGTTCTAAAATTTCCTGTCTTTGATACTTCTGCAAAATATCAACAACAAAGGGAACTTTTTCATGGACATCAGTATATACCAAGTCATAAGCATCATTGATGCTATCATATACAGTCATTAATTGTCTCCTGATTAGTGTTAGTAAGTGTTGTCAAAAATATGGGAGCCTAAGATTTTTGACTTCCCAGACGGGAAGTGCCCATTAATTAATTAATTAGGCAACTCAAGAGCTATAGAAGCCATTTGATATCTATAAAGTTAGCTGGGGAGATAGGGAGATGGGGAAATTTTAGGTAAATATGGGGATATTTTTATACTTTTTTCCCTATCATTTAGTTTCTCGAATTCTTGATTCCTGACTCCTTTTTCTTTGGCCAAGATACCATATGGGTTCTATAATATCCTAGAAGGAATAGAAACAGGCAGGATACCTGTTCCACAAAACTATTAAAATCATCCCGCATCTATAGTAATACCAAATTTTAGATGTGTTAGTCTACTATAGCAATACTAAATTAGTCGTAAGATTTGATGGTAAGAGTTTTGTTTTCAAAAGCCTTTGCCCTTGGGTTTGGTTTCCGAACCCCTATATTTTTTTTCCACGAATAATTTCACACATATTTAGGACTGACGCAAAGAAACCCGGTTTCTACAAGAAACCGGGTTTCTGAGTTTAGTTGCCTAAGTGCCGAGATTGCTATACTTTACAAATCTACTTCCTAATTTCTAATTTGGAAGTTATCCTCAGTAATAGTAGGCGCACCAGCCAGGGTAACAAAGCGAGTAGGATCGCCACCTACATTGTAAAATAGACCTCCAGAAACTTGACTGTAAACAATTGCAGCATCAGAACCACCAACAGCACCATTGTTGTTCACGATGTCAAAATCACTGTTAACACTGAAACCTATTCCAGCATCACTATCAAGTCCAGTGAAGGTTGACTTATCTAAAAGAATCAAATCGTTGTCTCGGAAATCATTGATAGTATCAACACCGAAATCATCAACATTAAATTCATCATTACTATTGAAGATAAAGCGGTCAATACTTGCTCCACCAGTTAAAGTATCGTCACCAGCACCACCATTGATGCGATCTCGACCTTGACCACCTTTCAACATATCATTGCCAGCACCACCAAATAGGCGATCGTTACCTTGACGACCTTGAAGTTCATCGTTACCATTCTTACCGTACAAAGAGTCACTGCCACGGTTGCCAATTATTTGATCGTTACCAGCACCACCTACTAAGGTGTCATTACCATCAAAACCTTTAATGAGATCGTTTTCACCTGTACCATTGAGACGCTCTGCATCATCAGTACCTTCAAACACTTCACCAGCAGCCACTCCTAATCTTGGGTCTAGGTTTAGAGGCTCGTCTAGATCTATTTGGATAATTTCGTTATTATCAATGTCTGGTCCGCGGCCAATGGAGAAAGGATAGTTGTTGTCGTTAGCAACTAGAATTGTATCTTCATCTAAAACTAACACATCTTCAATAGTTACAAACGGGAAGGTAAAGGTATTTTCACCATCACCATTGAGGTCATCGGGGTCTGGAATATTTAGTAAGTCAACAACTTCTTCTTTGGCAACAAAACCTTGAGCATCAATGTCAGAAATGTCAATCTTGAAGATTTTCTTGAACCCAGCATCTTCTCCTTGATTGTTATCCCGTTCAATAACTAAAAACTCAGTGTTATTGATAGGAGTAAAGTCACCAATTGGATGACCAGCGACATCAGTAGGATAGAAACCGATTAAGTTGTTGAAAGAACTAGAAGCAGGCTCGAACTCATAAAGTCTGAGAGCATTATTTGGATCGCCGACAACTGCACCTTCTAATAAAGGATAGAAAGTTTCGCGATCTGGACTGAATGCCATACCTTCATAACCACGGGAACCAGATAGGTTAGACTTGCCTGCTTCTACATTTGGGTTTTGAGGAGAACGAACTTCATCAGATGTGATTTGGTCAACTACATTTCGACCTGTTTCTGGGAAATCAGTAAAGAAACCATCAACCCCTAAATTAATTAACTGCTCGAACTCTGCTTCTGGAGTTTGAGGGTTGCCAGATTCATCTAAAACTAGATACCGCTCTTCATTACGCAAGGTATAAGGATGAATTTGCATTCCTGCATCGTGCGCCCATTCAATATAAGGTCGGATCTCACCAGTCAATTGTGAACCAATTTCAGCAACACCATCGCCATTGCCATCAACTGGTTCATCTAAAGATTCTCGTAGCACGAAGCTATTTTTCCAAGGGCCTAGACCTTCGGCATAGTTTTCACCGATGTAGTCAATAACATTTGCATTTGCTAGATCGCCGTAGTTGGTCTCAGCAGTGAACTCGATGGGGAAGCCGTCGTAAATACTAGGATCGGCATTTTCATCATCGCTGAAGTTATAAACGATATCGTAAGGAACGGAAAAACCGCCGCCGTTGTCGTTAATAAATGCTCCTTCTACATCTCCGAAAAGTTGTACTAAAGGAATATCAATACCAGCCTCTGGCATGATATTGTTTTGTAAATCCAATAGATTCTCGATTTCAAAAGACTGGATGAAAATGCGGTCGGGGTCTGTGAAACCTGTATCTTGCAGGGTTTGAATTAGAGGTTCTTCTAAGGATAAATCCTGTAGGTCAAAAAATGTGGGGTGTTTGGTTTCTGGATAGATACCAACTTCAACTCCTGTATCTGCTTCTGCGGTTTGAACCAGTTCGATGATTTCTTCAAGAGTAGGAATTTCAAACTGACCGTTGAAAGATTGGTCGCGGAAGTCACGAGGTTGAACAGCGCGTAGTTGTTTGATTTCTTCTAGGGTGAAGTCTTCTGCAAAGTAACCAGTTGTTTCTGCACCGTCAAGATTTTTGGTGCTTTGACGCTCCGGACCGAATACTTCAGCAACGTTAGTTGTATCATCTAATAGTGGTTCGTGACGAGCAATAAGAAAACCGTCGGATGTGGTTACTAAGTCTGGTTCGATAAAGTCTGCACCTTGCTCGATGGCTAGTTGGTAAGCTTCGAGGGTGTGTTCGGGTAGTTCTCCACTTGCACCCCTGTGTCCAACAACTAAAGGAACTTGACCGTTGAGGGTATTGAATTGAAATTCTGGGTTTGGTGTAGCAATGGGAGCTTCTAGTAAAGTTCCTTCACTATCGAAGTGTAAGATATAAGGGCCAAATTCTTCTCCGATCCAAATATCGCCATTATTAGCTATAACAAATGACTCGATATCAAAGTCTGCTCCAGTTAGGAAGCGATCGCCTGTTTCGTTGATAATATCAAAAGGTATGAGATTATTTGGGTCTGCTAGTTGAACGAATCCTTGAATTTCAACGCTAGTATCACCATCTTCTGTTCCAGCAAAGTCTGGGTCTACTTGATATAGTCTGAGTAGATAATCAGGACTATTGCTTTGAGCGCCAAAACCGTTGTCAGACAAGAACCAAAAAGTGCTGCCATCTTCGCTATCAGGAGCAAATTGAACGGCGCTAAAACCTTGGACTGGTTGATCGTCAAATGGCACTTCCCTATTGTCTGTTTCGATAAAGTTTCCAGATGATGGACCCTCTGCAAAGGTATCTGCTGGTAATACGGCAAATCCTACTAATTCTGGCATTTTATTTTTTTCTCACCCTTGTAAGTTTACAGAAATTCCTTAGATTCACTTTCTATATAGAAAGATTGTTTTTGAAGACATAAAGATATGACTCCATCTATTTCCTAATCAGGTGTTAGGAATTAATCTAAGTTGAAAATACAAATCTACTCAAATGTCTGATTGACTTTTGTAGTTTTGATTTGTTGGGAAATTTTCAATAATTCCTTGGATATAGTATTAGATGAATATTAAGTTAATGTTTAGAACAGGTTAAGATAAGATTTAATTTAGGTTAAGTAAGTTTAAAAAAATAGTTGCAGCAAATTCCTAAAAATATAAAGTAGTTCATCTAGTAGGAAAAGATATTAAGGAATGAAAATTTATTAACTTCCATATTTCCTGCACAGGAGCATTTTAGTGCGGTACTTATAGCCAATTTTTGTGGATATTATTTAATTCTCATTCCTAAGATAAGTTCAAAAACTACAGTTATGCCAGAATCAGGTTTTCGGCATTTTAATCAGATAAAACAAGAGCAAAAAAAAGGCGATCGCTAATTATATTGATGAGTCATCGGAGATTATGAATTTTGTATAGAAACAGCAAAACAAAAGTACGGAGATTACTTTCAAAATGAGGAGATTATTAAATATTATGCCATACTTCTTTATTAAGAAACAAAAAAGAAATTTCAGAAATAAGAAGGAGGAAGAAGGAGTAAATATTATTTCAAAAAAGGGGAAAATGATAGAGATAGCTGTTTAAAATTAATGGGATAGGGTTTGAGTTTAGAGACCAAATCCCTACATTTTTTTGCACAAATTTAAAGATTGCTATACATAACTCATTTTCTTCTAGAGCTAGATAAAATTCAATTATTAATCTTCCTTTCTACTTCTAATTTCTCCCTTCTAATTTCTTTCTTATTCCTTCTTTTAATAATCAATAGGTAAACCATAATATTCAAGAGTTGAAGTATCTTGAATAATATTTTGCATAGAATTATCTACTTTAATTTGACCAGACTGCAAAATCAAACCACGTTCAGTTACTTTGCTAACCCAGTGTAGATCGTGGGAAGCAATTAAAATAATTTTAACTGGTAATCTTAAGATAATTTCAGCTAAGTTACGTCTCCATAGAGGATCTAAACCATTTGTTGGTTCATCTAATATTAAAATATCTGGTTTTAATGCTAAAACTGCTGCTAAAGCTGCTAATTTTTTTTGACCTCCTGAAAGTTCATAAACTGAACGATTTGCATATTTTTCTAAACCAAATCTTACTAACAAATTTTCAGCAATTTCTGTGGCATTTTCTGGTGATAAACCATAGTTAAGAGGACCAAAAGTTATATCTTCTAAAATAGTAGGCATAAATAATTGGTCGTCAGGATTTTGGAAACAAAAACCTATCTGACGACGTACTTCAGATAAAGTTTTTTCTTGTAACAAAATTCCTTGAATCCAAACTTCACCAGATAAGGGTTTTTTTAAGCCTACTAAAGTTTCCATAAAGGTGCTTTTACCTGTACCAGTAGGTCCTAATAAAGCAACTCTTTCTCCTGGTTTAATTATTAATGAAAGATTATCTAAAATAGGTTCATTTTGTGCATATTGAAATAATAAATCTTTGACATAGATTCCAGCTTTTAATTTTTCCTCTTGCATTTGTTTTTTAGGGAGTAGGGAGTAGGGAGTAGGCAAGCATTCAGCTATCAGCTATTGTCTTTAGTTTTCGATATAAACCTTTATTAATTGAGCTAACTTAATTGGTTTGAGGTAACAGTTTTATTAATTAACACGAAACTATAGCTTACTATAAAAGCTGAGTTTTATTGCTGTTAGCGCAGCTCTGACCCAGGAGGCTAGCTGACAGCTAATAGCTGAATGCTTACGGGAGTAGTAAACTTCTCCAGAAAATAGGGAATAGGCAATAGGCAATAGGAAATAGACTGATGATGAATCTTAGGCTAGTAAATGTTTTTCTAACTATTACCTGTTTTTTACTACTATAAAACAAATAATTCTGTCACAATTAAACTAACAGAAATTATTAGAGCCAGAAATAGATATATTAAATCAGAGTCAAATTGAATACCATTTCTAGAAATAGAATATATAAACTGATTTTCTTGATTGACTACTGTATTACCATAACCACGCAATAACATTGCTTGATAAACTCGCTCTGCTTGTTGATAGCTTCGGACTAAAAGACTACCAGTAAGAGCAGCATAAATTGATAAATTTCTCCAACTAATTTTGCTTCTTTGAAAACCTCTTAATTTAGTAGCTTTGAACATCATATTAAGTTGATGAGATAATTCAAAAATATAACGATAAGATAATAGCAACATATCGGTAATAATAGGAGAAATTCCTAAATTTCTTATTCCTTTTACGGTTGTTAAAAACGAACTTGTACCAAATAAAACGAGACCAGTAGTTATAATAGCAAAAAAACGACTAACAATTAATATAACTGCTAGACAACCTTCTTGGCGAATTGTCAAAAATCCCCATTGCCAAATAATTGTTTGACCAGAAAGAAAAGGCAATAAAATAATTACCCCAAGTAAAAAAAATCCTGGATAACGTAAACGACTTACTAAAAATGATAAAGGCAATTTAGAAATTCTATAAAGTATTAGAGTTACTAAGACCATCAATGGTATTAAATACCAATTATTAATTGTCGCAAAGGCAAACATTAATGTGATTAAACCAATCAGTTTATATCTCACATCCCATTGATGTATTGGGGAGTTTAAATTAGCATACTGGTCTAGAGCAAACTTCATAACTACAAATGGATAATGAATAATTAATAATTAATAATCGATAATTAATAATTAGGGCTTGCTGATTAAACATAAAAGCATTGACAGGTAAAGTTTTCAAGCTTTGCAGGTACTAATAAAGTACCAGCTTTTAGGTAATTTCGGTACGGTTCCCGAAAAATCATGTTTTCTAAGATTTTGGGCAATATAGGGGAGAAAATCACTCTGATTGATATTCTCTATGGACGTTGCATAAGGGCGTCCCTACTCTTCTATAATTCTCATTCCCATACGGATTCTGGATTGCAGGATTGCAGGATTCTGGCTCCCTCCCTAGAATAAAAGACTTTTTCAGCAGACTCTAATTATAGCAATTTGCAAAGTTCTAAAGTACAGTTGTTTTTCTTCTTTTCTATTCCCTTAAACCTAAAGTTTTATACTTCATAAAAATGGAAAGTGCTGCGATAATTAATACTTAAGAAGTCAGCATTCAGCTATTAGCTTTCAGCTAGCCTCCAGGGTCAGAGCTGCGCTATCTTTGTCGATTCGATATGGGGAGGAAACCTCCTCATCCCTCGACCGCTTTTTCCTGACGGAATGATCCCCTTTGCATCTCCCACAGCTTTTCATGTAGGCTCTTAGACAAAAACAGCAATAAAAACCTCAACTTTCAGGAGGAGATTTAAACGAATAAAGAAAGTGAAAACTGAATTTTGTAGTCAGATAAAGTTTCTGATTTATTGGGAACCGTATAATAAAGCTTTTATCTAAAATTGAAACCAATAGCTGACCGCTAAATGCTGACTGCTGACTGCTTACCTTAAGAAACCTTGTGTACAACTTTCTACGAAAATATAATGGCTGATTACCAAACAATTAATAATTAATAGTTAATAATTAATAATCAAGAGTTTATAGTCAATAATTATTCATTCAATAATTCGCGCCTTGAAGCTTCCCCTATCCTAGGGGATAAATAAAAAATTTTCCTTTTAGTCAATCCCCTTATCTTTAAGAAGGGGTAATTATTAATTATTTTTCATTGTTAATTGCTGAACATAGGGCTAAAAAGGTTATTTTCAGAACCTCCTAACTTACGAAATTTAGGACAAGTTGCACAAGATGTTTAAGAAGGTAAAAGTTCTGGCATAACTCGATGCAAAAAACTGATAACCATTGCAGTTAAAATTCCTTCTATTCCCATCAAAGGAATATGAGCAATCATTAATCCATAAATAGCTGTTTGTTCAAATGAACTATTAAACCCAGAGGGAAGATTTGTAATTATTATGCTAAAAAATATTAAACTAGATACTCCTATTGCACTAGCTCCAGCAATAAAAGCAAAAATTAGCATTGATAAATTTTCCCTAATTCCTTTTCCAAAAACATGACGTAATTGAAATATTTGATAAGCTACAATTGCGGGTATTCCCATAATTAAAGCATTAATTCCTAAAGTAGTTAAGCCACCATGTCCAAACATTATTCCCTGAAAAAATAAACCAATTAATATTGCTGGAAAAGCATAATAACCTAATACAGTTCCTAACAATCCATTCAACACTAAATGAATGCTAACTGGCGGAATAGGAATATGAATACTAGAAGCAACAAAAAAGGCTGCTGTTAATAAAGAAGCTTTGGGAATACTTGCTTGAGGATTTGGTAAACGATTAATTTCGCGTAGAGAACGCCAAGTAACTAAAGAGGTAATTCCATAGCCACTAATACAAAGTTGAGCTGGTAGAATGCCTTCTGAAATATGCATTGTAAAAATTGAAAATTAGACTAATTGATAATAATTAATAATTAATAATGGATAATTAAGGTTTACTGAATAAATACTAAAGCCTTTCAAGATAAAAAATCAGCATTTTTAAATCTCTAAAAACTGCCAGCTTTTAAGTCTTGAAAGTACGGTTCCCGAAAAATAAAAAAATTAGAATTTTAGGCTAACTATGGTAGAAAAATTAAAGGACGATTTTTCCTGCTACCTCCTCTATAATTCTCATTTCTCCTGACTCCTGAATCCTACTGTTACTCATAATACTTTTTCAGCAAGCCCTAATTAGGCTTTGCTGATTAAATCTCAAAAAACCTAATTAATATCAAGAGGTTTAAAGCCTCTCGTTCCGAATAAATAATTGATAATTAGAGATAGTTTTTATTCTTAACTACTCATTATTAATTATCCATTATTAATTACTTATTGTGGTTGATCTTGAGTTTTAAATCGCCAGAAAAATAAACCAGTGCCTATAAATCCCCACATAACACAACCGATCATTAATCCTTTTTGTAGTGGATTATATTCATTAGATGTACTTGCTAAATAATAGTTACTATTGCTGATTTTTTGACTATCAGAATTTTGAGACTTATCTACTTGAAAAGGCACACTAACTAACTCGCCATGACCAGCTTGACGTACTTTAATTTCCCAATATCCAGACTGAGAAGAATCAGGGGAAAAAATAAAGTTTCCTTTCTCATCTGTTGTGCCTTTTAACCAAGGTTTATTCGGAACATTAGGAGCATAAACTGTTACTGTTGCATTCGCTAAAGGAGTACCACTATCATAAGTAGCATTAATCTGGATTGCTGGAGTAATTTGATGTTGAATTTTTACTCCATGAGCGCTCGTTTTCCGGTGCAAGCTCAGTACAGATAAAAATATTAAAGGAATAACGAATTGCCATTTCATACCTTACCTCTATTCATGGTCACTTCAACAATTTTGCAATTCTTTATATTGTGAAATGATTTCTTGTAGAATGGGGTTTATTTTATAGAAAATCCTGAATTGCTAAAATAAATCTACCAGGAGTCAGTATTCAGAAGTCAGAAGTCAGAAGTTAAATTATTAAAGTGAAGCGATCGCTACCTTTAACTATTGCACAATGGTTTTTTTACTCCATATATAGTACATTGACCTAAGTCCTGTAAAATCTCCAAACTATAACGTTATAGTTTCATCAGAAATCAGAAGTCACAAGTCACAAGTCACAAGTTAGAAGTTAAATTATTAAAGTCAGATGAGGATAAAAAAAATAAGATGCCGTATTTCAAGGCTCCTGACTCCATGAGGTACTAATAACTAATAACTGAAATACCCCATCACTTTATTACTGATTCATGGCAATGACCTTCGCCCACATGACCCAAACTTGGTAAAATTCCCATAAATTTTTGGTAGTCAGCAGGAGAAAGTTGATTTTTTAACTGAGCCATATCTACATCAACTTTTCCTGCGGTAGCGATCGCTACTAGAGGAGCAAAACCTAATGCTCCTGTATTAATTTCTTCATCTGGGGCGACACTATTATCGCCGAAAAGATGGTCAAAGTGGAAAGTAGCTTCTAACTCGGCAGTTTCTCCAGGTAGCAGAATACCTTTACGTTCATCCCCAATAAAATCTCCACAGGTAAATTCTAATTCTTGGTCAATCTTGATAGTAAAAGGTATAGTCTGACCATTTTTAGTACCTGTACCAGTCATTAATAAGGAGTAATCTTTGACTGGACCATCAATAGCTTTGGGCATTTTCCAAGAGATAGCATTGTAGTGGCCAGGAGGTGCGGATATTTGGCTGACCAAGATAGTTTCTGCTGTTTCGTTTCCCTCTGCCAAATCTATTGTTTTAGTTTCAGTAACAATTACTTTTTCTGTAGCTTCTGGTTTTTCTCCTGTTTCAGCTTTGTAGGATGGGTCTGTTTGGTAAGCAGTTACTTCTGCTAGGTTGACATATAGTTTATCAAATGCTATAGTCCATCCATCTTTAGTTACAAAACCTTTTCTCACAAAGTCTTCTCCATTGGCGCGTATCTGAAGAGTGCCTGGAGTTTTTTCATTTGTCTGAGTTTGGTTTTGATTAGTCTGAACTTGACTCGTTTCGTTTTGACAACTACTTAGTAGAACAGTAGGAGCGATAAGAGCTAGAGTTAATACCGTGAAAAGTTTTCTCATCTTTGATTATTGAAAAAATCCTCTAACTAGTATAAAACCTTATCTAATAATTTAATAAATTAATATCCCAAATTAATGAAGATTTAAGGAAAATTAAATTAATTGAAAATCAACAGATTTATATAGCTAAAAAGTTTTTCTCAACGAGAAAAATGTAACCTTAATAAACCCTAAAATGAGAGAACTTGACAATCAAAAATCCGTAAAGTTACTAAATTCTATTATGGAATTTGAACTTGCAGGTGTGGTGCGCTATACTCATTATTCTTTAATGGTTACAAGACCTAATCGAATACCTATTGTACAATTTTTTCAAGGTCAAGCTAATGAATCTTTGCTTCATGCTCAACAAGCAGGAGAAATATTAACAGGTTTAGAAGGTCATCCTTATATTAAAAGTAGCTCCGATTGAAGAAACAAATTAACATTCAGTAGCAGATCTTTTATGGGAAAGTCTCAACCATGAAGCCAAAGCTTTAGAATTTATAAAAAGTTCTTAGAAACTGTAGAAAACGCAAGTATATATTCAGAAGAGTATGCTCGGACAATGATTGCTCAAGAAGAGCTACATAATATGGAAATAAAAAAAATGTGGCGCGACTATAGTTAATAAATTTATTTAATTGTAAGCATTCATGCCCTCAGATATTAGCTGATCAGCTTTGATTTATTGAGGGCTTGCTAATGAAATCTCAAAGCAACTGACAAAGATTAAAGACTTTCTATAATAACACAAAAGTGTCAAAAAACTACTAAATTAACTTGGAAAACTCTGGATTTTTTCTCACAAAATTTATAAAAATTAAGGGTTATAACTATTGTCTACCTTCACTAAAAGACTTGTTCAGCAAACTCTATTAATTTTGATTAGGAGAAGAAGAAAAAGGCTGAACCCACTTTTGATTAATAGCCAACTCTAAAATAACAGCAACTATAGCAAAGGCCACTACACTTTCTATACCTAATACCATTAAAGGCCATAGATCAATAAATGTGGCCCCAGATTTTAATCCCACATCAATTTGTCCCAAACCTCTGACAGAACCAAAGGCCATAACTGCTCCAGATTTAAGATGAGGGTTTCTATCCTGACGAATAATATAACGATAAGTCACACCAAATAGAAATCCACTAATAAAAGCGATCGCTCCCTGAAACAAAATGTTCCACCCTAGAGTTTTAATTTCTAAATTTGCTAATGATTCCCAACTATGGCCAATTAAGTTATTGCCAAAAGCGATCGCCCCAAAAGTCAAAAATAGTGAGATACCAGCAAGAGTTCCTGCTTTGAGAGATTCTATTCTTTCTGCAAAGGTAAAATTTGATGAAGAGATAACCATCTAGTAAGTCAGAAGTAAAAAGTAAAAAGTTAGAAGAAATTAAGAGGTTACTTATAAAGTAAATATTAGGATAAATTATTGGCTCTACTTCGGTTTTGAGAGTTATTGCCCAGTAAGCGACAAACTACTGAAAGGTAGGTAATATAATAATTTCAGCTAAATTTATAAATCAGCTCTAAGGAGGGTTGTATTTTTAACTAAGGAAGAAATATACAGTCTAAATGTTTAACAGTTTATTATTCTCTAGCAATTAGGAATCAGATTGCTATGTTTAATTATTTATATAGTCAAAATGCCATAAATAAAATATTATAGGGTTTGGAGTAAATTTTTCTTTTTTTTTTAAAAGCAGTTATGGATATTTTGTCATTAGGTTGGGTTGCCCTTTTAGTTGTCTTTGGATTCTCTATTTCAATGGTAGTTTGGGGTCGTAACGGTTTCTAAAAATTAGGTATCGGTTTTAAGAAACTTAATTTTTCCTTGTTTGGTTAGACTAAACAACTTTAAAGGTGGGATGGGCAATATACCTATTCCATCTTTTATTTAAAAGTACCTTTGACTTCAGTCATACCTTTGAAATACTGAATCGAATATTTTTCATTTCCTTGAAAATGGAGGTTGGAGACTTTATTTTTTGTTCAAAAAAATTATATCAAATCCGGTAGTATCGGTAGAATTAAAGACTGTAGGGGTTTGGTCTCCAATTTTTCGGGAACCGTACCCTTTACCAACTAGAATTTTCCTCAATAATGGTAGAACCTTACTCTCCAAAGCCAGTGGATTTGATATTACCTCCTATCTCCTTAAAAAGAATTTTTCAGTAAATATTAAGGAACGGGCAAGATGCCCATTCCACAAAAGTATTAAAATCCCAAACCCATTTATGCAATCAACTGTAGGAGTTTTTTTCTCCAAACTCCCTACAACTTACTTAAGGTGCTAAAGCATGACCCCGGAGCATACTACCAATAGTTTTAGCAGTAATCTTCATTTGAATTAAAGGATTAGCAGGTACAACAGTCTTATACAAATAACTATCAAAAGTTAATTTCTGTACATCTCTATCAGCACACATTTCTACAAATGCTTCGCGAGTAGCATCAGAACGATAAAATACTCTCTGCAAAATATCCAATACTTTGTAAGTCATTCCATATTTCTTATCCCACCGCTTCAGATAAAGTTTCAAATCTGCTTCAGTCGGAATAATAGCACCATTATTAGAAGTCTCAACAATAGTTTCGGCACACATCCGAGCCGACTTAGCTGCAAAATAAATACCTTCACCAGAAGATTTCGTAACAGTTCCCGCAGCATCCCCTACTAAAGCAACTCTACCACGAACCCGATGGGGACGAGGATGTTCCGGAATAGGGTGAGCTTCTACTTTAATTATTTGTCCACCTTCCAGACGTTTTGCAGCACGAGCGCGAATACCTGCTTGTAACTGTTTAATTCTGGCCTGGTTAGGTTTCATTGTACCAGTACCTACAGCAACGTGGTCATATTTGGGGAATACCCAAGCGTAAAAGTCTGGGGATACATCATCGCCCACATACATTTCTGCTAAGTCTTCATAATATTCCATGAGATGGTCAGGAAGACGAATACGTTCTTGGAAGGCGATCGCGTAGTTATAATCTCCAGCTTCGATAGCTTTAGCTACACGGGAGTTGGCTCCATCTGCTCCAATAACTAAATCTACTTTGAGGGTTTTAGCTGTTCCTTGGATACTTCCTTCTGAGTGGTCAGAGTAATGAATAGTATAGGGGTCTCTATCATTAGTAGGAATATCGAGTTTATAAACTGTACCATTAATTAGGTTAGCTCCCAAGGTAGCTGCCCGGTTTCTCAAGAAGCCATCTAATACTTCCCGACGGCACATACCTATATATTCATCTTCTTTTTCGATATGGATATCTACCTCAACATTGGAGGGAGATATCATTTTCATTTTTCTAACTCGGCGATCAATAATTTCTGATGGTAGGTCAAACTCACTAACCATACATAGAGGAATAGCTCCACCACAAGGTTTAGCATTATCTAATTTACGTTCAAATAAATAAGTTTCAATGCCTGCTTTTACTAAAGTTTCGGCAGCAGAGGAACCTGCCGGACCTGAACCAACAACAGCAACCCTTAAATTCAAAGGTCTTCTCCTTTATATTTTTCCTATATACAAGTTGGGTATGGTATCACGAAGTTAGGTTTGATGGTGGATTTTGTTAGGGTATGTGAAGAAAATGCAACAGAGTTTAATATTTTGATACTTGATAGAATAATTTCGAGGTCAAAGTTTAATTTTTTGTGAAGTTTTTACACTGATTAGCTTTAAGGGAAAAATTGAAGAAAGAATATTAGACATCTTCAAAAAAGAGGTATGGGGGTAATAGGTAATAGGAAGAAAGAATTAATAATTTCTGTAGGATAATTGATTGAATTTTTGATTTTAGGAGATGTCTATTAGGAGTTACACAAAGAAACTGGGTTTCTGCTTCTTCTGTTTTATTAATGAATAATGCACTACTTAGGAAAAGTTACTATATATAGAGTTTGAAAACGATTCCGCTCTAGTTTTAATAACTATATTATAGAGGAGTTAGTTGTAAGAATTTTCTCTTAATTTTTCTCTGCAGGGTGAGGCATTTATTGCTAACTTTTTTAACCTTTTTGACCTAAAAGCTGGTACTTTTTCCCTACTTAAAGTTGCTAAAATATTTATCTGTAAATGCTTTTCTATTTTTATACGCAAGCCCGAATTAGGGTTTACTGAAAAGTCTCTTGCTTAAGGTAGTTAATGGGGAATGGTTATAGGTGTTAATTTTTCTAGGTTTTTCCTAGTTTGGCTCAGAAAAATCTAGAGTTTTAAAGATTAATCTAGTAATTTTTTTTCACTTTCTGTGACCTAAAACAGCTTTTAAGATTTATCTGTTAATGCTTTGATATTTAATCAGCAAACCCTAATTAATTTTGGTTAAAATCCAGAAGTTTGAAACTTCTGGAGATTAATTATTAATTATCAATTATTCATTAATAAACTAAGTTCTGATTTTTCTAATAACAAATCTGGTTTTTTTGCCAATATTGTTGAGAGTTCCATATACCTAAACCTGCTTGTCTAGCAGAATTTTGAGCATTTAAGTAATCACTTTTGGAATTAGGGCAAGTATTATTTAGATGTTTACAGAAGAGAGAAGCTTTTCCTTCTTTAACCAATTGTAAATTAATGGAATTATTATCTTTAAATACTTCTGCAATTATTCGTTGATGACTGCTTTTTCCTGTATCATTAACTAATACTATTGTATTTCTAGGAATTAAGGTTTCAAGTCTACTTTTCGCAGCTTCAAAAAAAGGGCTATCTCCATAATCTGGTCCGTCAATACAGGCAAGTTGGAGACGACATAATTGTGAATTTCCTTCCCAAGGAATTCGACATTGTGACATGGTAACTTCTAAAGTATCTCCATCAATAATTCGAGAAATTCTTGCTGGTTGGGTAGCTAAAGAATGGGGAGTATTTAGTAGAGATAATATGACTAAAATTCCACAGGATATTACAGCTAAAATCAGACTTATTTTCTTGATTTTCATTTGTTTTTTTTAGGACTTAATATAGAATTAGTTGGGGTTTGTTAATTAGGGCTTGCTGAAAAAAAACACAGTTTGAAAAGACAGAGAAAGTAGAATGAGTAATTGTTCTTTAAATTTGTCTACTATAGTTAGTAGACAAATAAATAAACCATTCTTCAAAGCCACCTTCTCTATTACCATTTCTCAAAAGTAACGTAGAGTTTTATTGCTGATAGCTAACAGCTAATAGCTGAATGCTTACCTTTCTACTCCCTACTCCCTAAAATTGGTTTTAAATCTAAGTGATTATTTACTTGATCTGCAATAGAGTTTAAAATTATTTCTCGTTGTTCTCTATAATTAGCAATACCAGTCGGTAAACCTTCTAATCCCCGTTTTTTACGCAGAAGATTTAACCAAGAACGACGCCAAGGACCATTATCAAAAATTCCATGTAAATAGTTACCCCAAATAGACTGAGAATTATTAACTAAACCCAAATCATAATCATCAAATAAAGGTTTAACAATATCTGGTTTTGTTACTTTAGTTCTACCTTGATGAATTTCATAACCTGTTATTGGTAAATTTGCTAAAGGATAATTAGCAATAACTTGGCGCTGACGGGCAATTTTTTGAGGAGTAATTAAAGTTCTTAAAGGTAATAATTCTAATCCTTTATATTCCCCTTTTCTTCCTTCTAAACCTTGAGAGTCAATTAAAGATTCACCAAGCATTTGAAAACCACCACAAATTCCTATTACTGTACCTCCAGAAGCTTGATAATTTTTAATCGCTTCTGCCATACCAGTTTTTTGTAATACTAATAAATCATTAATAGTAGTTTTAGAACCAGGAATAATTATAGCATCAGGATAACCTAAATTATCATTAGGATTAACATATTTAAGTTTAACATTAGGTTCGGAATTTAAAGGTTCAAAATCAGTAAAATTAGAAATTCTGGGTAATTTAATAACAACAATTGTAATGTCAGGCGTAGTTTTTTTAGAGCGTTGTTCTAAAATACTTAAAGAATCTTCAGCCGGAAAGGCTTCATCAATCCAAGGAATTACACCAATGACAGGAATATTAGTTCTCTTTTCTAACCACTCAATACCCAAATTTAAGAGAGATATTTGTCCTCTAAATTTATTAATTACTATTCCTTTAATTAGATTTCTTTCTTCTGGTTCTAATAATTCTAATGTACCAATAATATGAGCAAAAGCACCGCCTCTGTCAATATCAACTACTAAAATTGTAGAGGCATTCAAATATTTAGCTACTCGCATATTTGTTAAATCTCGGTGCTTTAAATTTATTTCCGCAGGACTACCCGCTCCTTCACAAACTATTACGTCAAATTCTTGAGATAAAATATTTAAACATTCTTTAATCGCCTGCCAACCAATATCAAAATATTGCTCATAATAATTCATTGCTCCGACTGTACCTACGGCTTTTCCCTTGATAATAACTTGGGAAGTCATATCTCCTTGAGGCTTTAACAAAATAGGGTTCATTTCTATTGCTGGAGTTACATTTGCTGCCCATGCTTGTACTGCTTGAGCGTGTCCCATTTCTCCGCCATTAGATGTGACGTAGGAGTTTAAAGCCATATTTTGTCCTTTAAAGGGGGTTACTCTCCAACCACGACGGGATAAGATTCTACAGATGGCTGTAGTAATTAGAGATTTTCCGGCATTAGAGGTAGTTCCCACTACCATAATTGCTTTCATGTGTCAAGTTTCAGTTATTTATTGGTAAATAACTACCATATCATTTTCATATCTAATTCCAGAGTTGAGCAATTAATCTAACATTTGTATTGTTTTTATCACCCCCTCGCAATTAAAGAGAGGTTGTGATTCGGAGGGGGAAGGAAAAGAAATTATTTTATCTGAAGCACCCCAACACCCCCGAAGCAATCTTTTCTATAAATATAAGAGATTGCTGAGGCGCTGGTTTTCCAATGACAAAGAGGTTGGTTGTGATGGGGAGGGGGAAGGGGAAGGAAAAGAAATTATTTTATCTGAAGCACCCCAACACCCCCGAAGCAATCTTTTCTATAAATATAAGAGATTGCTGAGGCGATCATTAATAGTAAATCCTAGAAGTTAACTGTTTGTATCACCACCTCGCAATGACAATAACTTCTATCTTCAAAAGGGGAAAAGACTGGAATCTGATGAGCAATAAATAGGTTATTAAAAACTGATAACTGATAACTGAATATCACACGGCTGAAACGACTATATGTTAAACTCTACAAGTCTGGCGCGAGAGAAAAGACCAATAGCTGTAAAGATGTCTCGCGTCCTTCCTCTTCCTTCTCCATTCCTATGAATATCCGCCGGGAGATGCCCCATGCAATGTGAGTCTAGACTAAATGTCAGGTCATAGTATCTCAACCAACTTCCTCCTTTGCGCCATCCAACTTGATCGCCAAAAGCTTCCCATATTTTTCTGTTATACTCCCTTGTACCACCCAAATTCTGATAAATCTGTTTCTGTACAGACAAGCCAAATTTACTATTACTATATTTCATCCAAAGTTGGTCAATAGTGTGCAGGTCTTCCCCAGGAAAATTATCTATACTTTTAATATCTAACCAACCTTCCTTTTCTCGTTTGGCAACTTTCAACATACAATTAGTAGTTTCCTGGTCTGCTTCTTTCCATTTTCTTGCTGCTAATAAATCACGCAACCTTTCATATTTCATTCCTCTAGCTGAAACCAAAGGTATATGATTAGAAATAGAAACAAAATTTTGTCGAAGTTGTTGATTTTTTTGAGTAAGAGAAACAGAAATTTTTGGAGACTTTGGAATTTTTTGAGGAACAAAAACAGAAGAGCTACCAAACTCTAAATCAGCCAAAACATCCTCAACCTTCTGATAACGTAGCTTCGGTTTTTGCTCCACCAAACTATCTAAAACTTTACCCAAATCATCACTGACAAAATTTCCATTTAAACAATCTCGCCATACCCATTCCATTTCGATTACATCAAACAAATCAAACGGACTCATGTGAGTCAATAAATGCAAACAAGTTACTCCCAAACTATACAAATCGCTGGCTAATTTTGCCTTTCCCATAGACTGTTCCGGCGCACAATATTCTGCGGAACCAATAGTCGTTCCAGTAACAGTCCGACGCTGATTTTTAGGAATAAGTTTAGCAGCTCCAAAGTCAACCAAAACTAACTTTTTATCTGTCGTTCTCCTAATAATATTCTCCGGTTTAATATCCCGATGAATTACATTATGACTGTGAACAAATTGCAAAACAGATAATAAGTCAATTAACAATTCTCGAATCTGACTTTCATTAAAAACCCCATGATTATCTAATTCTTTTTGCAAAGTTTCGCCTTTAATAAATTCTTGTACTAAATATTGACGACTATCCACAGAAAAATAAGCATAAAGTTCCGGGATTTGTGAATGCTTTCCTAACTGCTCCAACCTTTCTGCTTCTTGTGCAAATAATTCGGCAGCTTTTGTCAAAGATTTTGTTCCCTGACCTTGAGGAAGAAATTGTTTAATTACGCAAAAAGGTTGAGAAGGTTTAAACTTATCTACTGCTAAAAAAGTTCGACCAAAACCGCCTTCTCCGAGAATACTTTTTGCCCAATAACGCTCTACAAGTAATAGTTTATTTCCACATTTTTGACATAACTGAAAATTATCGGGGTTAATAGTTAAACATTCGGGGTTAAGACACTGCATAATAATGAATAATTAATAATTAATAATTTAAGCAAACAGCTATTAACTCTCAGCTATTAGTAATCAAAAGCTCAACCTTAAGGAATAAATTTAAACGAATATAGACTTAAAAACAGGATTTTGTAGTCAAATAAAATTTCTGATTGATCGGGAACCGCATCATAAAGCTTTTATTAGAAATTAAAAGTAATAGCTGATGGTTGAATGCTTACTTAATTAGGACTTACGCAAAGCAAGGTATTTCTGTCATTGGGAGCGACAGTGAAGCAATCTTAAAATAACCAAAATTCCTTCCCAATGCGTAAGTCCTGTTAATAATAAAGATTATAGTTCAGTAGGGTGGGTTTTGCTGCGCAACATATTTGCGGAGCATTCCGTCAGGAAAAAGGCGACGGCCGTAACGCACCACTATATAATCAGGATTTACGCAACGACACTAGATATGGTGCTTACAACCTCATACGCAATAGTTAGGGTTTGGAGACCAAACCCCTACGGTAACTCATAACTGACAGAACTTATGCAATGACACTAGATATGGTGCTTAAAACCCCATAAGCAATGGTTTTTTGACTCTATATATAGTACCTTTGCGTAAGTCCTGACTGAAAAAGGGCGGGTTTTACCGTCTCTGTAGGGGTGGGTCTCGTTAATGAAGCTCACGAGTCTTCACTTTAAGCTAGCTAGCCCCCCTATAGGTTAAGATGGCAATCCCACACATCTAAATACAAGAAACCCGGTTTTTTGAAAAAACCGGGTTTCTGGCTCCCCATACCCCTCCCACAACCACTACACTCCTCTTATATGGGAAATCTCAACCAACGATTGATAAAATTATTCAGGCGATCGCTCACATTAGGTTTTGGGAAATTTCCATTTTCAGTATATTTTTTAACTAATTGATGACCAAGGGGGGTTAGACGAAAACTATCAGTAATTCCTTGTCCATCAACTTCTCGTCTGAGTACCCCTACTTGGATTAACCATAAAAGATAATTTTCAGCAACTAATTCTGATACAAGATAATTTGTGTAGTTATTTTTTAATCCAGTATGAGCAGCTATTGATTTTAATTCCACACTTTGAGAACTCATTGCTACAAATAACTTTAGATTAAATGGGCTAGAAAATAGCGCTCTTTCAGCTCTTTTTTTAGTAGGATTTGGGTATTCCAGTGAAGTTAAGTTTGGGGATTTTACAGAGGTCATAATAAATTTTATATGTAAATAATTAATTGTTCATTATCTATAGGTTTTAGCAGAGATTTCCCTGCTTAACCTCAGATTTAGCTAAACCCGCTCTAATGTAATATTTTATAGAACTCCTCACCGTATCTTTGCAAAGAAAGGTGTGTTTTTTTGTCAAAGAAGTAAGTCAGAAGTCAACCCACCTCTAACCCCTCCCAGGAGGGGACATAGGGAAAAAGCTAGAATTAGAGCCTTATATTCACTATCTCCCCATCCCCCCATCTCCCCATCTCCCCATCTCCCCATCTCCCCATCTCCCCATCTCCCCATCTCTCCATCTCTCCATCTCCCCATCTCCCCATTCCCCCATCCCCCAACTAATTTTAGAGACCCGTTTAGGGGTTCTATCGGACTGACGCACCAGACGCTATATCTAGCTCAACTATTGCGCAATAGTTTTTGAACTCTATAGATAGATGTTACCTTTGCGTCAGCCCTGTTTTGGTTGGGTTGAGGAACGAAACCCAACCTACATCTAATTATGTACTCGGGTTTTAAAAATGTGCATTAGCAAAGACACCGTAGGGGCGGGTTTATATAAATCCTAGAGTAAGCATGAAAATTTCTGATCAAACCCGCCCCTACCCCATGCACCATTTTAGATGAAACAGTCCACTACATCTAAACTAAATCTTTTGGTGAGGGTTTGGAGACCAAACCCCTACTGTTTTTTTCACAAATAAAAAGTTTTCAGGGATTGCACAATATTTTAAAATAATGAAATGTTTTAATTATAAGGAGGAAATCTATGGCTTTATCTGTTGGCACTAAAGCACCTGAATTTACAGTCAAAGATACTAATGGCAATACTGTTTCTTTATCGGATTTTGCTGGAAAAACAGTAGTTATGTATTTTTATCCTAAAGATGATACTCCTGGTTGCACCAAGGAAGCTCAAAGTTTCCGGGACAACTATGCTGAATATCAAGACAAAGATATGGTTGTTCTTGGTGTCAGTATGGATGATGAAGCTTCCCACCAAGCATTTACTGAGAAATATGGTTTACCATTCCAATTATTAGCAGATGTTGATGGTGCTATTACTAAAGCTTACGATGTAGAAGGTGGTGGATACTCTAAGCGCGTTACTTATATTATTGATGCTGAAGGAACAATTTCTCACGTTGATGAAAAGGTGAAAACTGCTAGTCATGCTCAAGATATTTTAAACGTTATTAGTGCTAAATAATGTTTTGTTAATTGTTTAGTATCCAAGAAACTTTTTTATATTTGAACTTGGTTACTTAATTATTTAATTAGTAGGGGTTTGCTTGAAAAAACCTCTATTTTTTTAGCGATCGCTATTTTGAATTTTCCAACGACATTAGCAAAAATAAAGCTTTATTAGTTGAGATCAATTGAATCTTATTATTAAAGCATTTACTGCGAAATACTTACAATTTTTATAATCAAATAAAACTTAAGCATTCAGCTATTAGCATTTTCTTTCCTGCGAAATGCTTCCCAAACAGCCATCAGCTTTTAAGCTTATGTAAGCAATAACTCAAGTTAGGTTATCGCCAATTTAAGTAATGAATTTTAATTCTTCTTAGTGAATAATTTCCTTATAGTATGATAACTAGACAGTACAAACTTTTAGCAATAATTATTACTAACTAAGGCTTTCAGCTATCTAAAGGTCAGAAACTTTATATTCGGAACTTTAAGTGCTGCAAGCCTTTTCTAAAAATACTTTCAGTATATTATCCAATTCTAAATTCTAAATTTGTACTCTCCAGTATGATAATGATTTAATAACAAATAGCTGAATGCTTACAATAAAACAATTAATTAACTATGAATTTACAAGAACAAAATTGGCATAATTTATTTGGATATCATACCCCAGAAGGAACAGCTTGGTATGGTATTTGGACTAAATATTCTGCAAATTTAGAAGTTATAAAATCTCATCAAGGTATCAGAAAATTTTCTGCTAATGAAGATAAAACAGTAATTACTCACCGCAATATTTATACTTATGTTGATGGTAGTACCGAAGAAAAGAATGGCAAATTAAGAAAGAAATTGCTAATAAATCTGATGGTGTAATTCATCCGGGATTACCATTGACGAGAGCGTTATCTTGTGGTGAGCAGGCTAATGCTGGTATTCTGCCAAAATTAGTATCAGGGAATCGTTTTGGTTGTGAATTATTTTTCCGGTATGAAAATTTTCGGACTAGCGTTGTTTCTATTTATGAAGAGAATGGGGAGTTAGCAGCATTTACACAAATTCGCGAACATCTTAATAGTTATCCAGACGAAAAACCACGAGCAGAATTAAAAGATATATCCGGAATTTGGGTAGGTAAAAAACGGTCTATAACTCCTGATTTACAAATTTCCCAAGAATTAGAAAAAATAGACCTGGAATTAGATCCAACGGCTGGTAAAAATAAAACATTTTTTCTGCCTGATGGTATAGTTATCAATGTTCCTGAAAAGCTAAAAATAGGAGAAAAATTTGAAATGGTAGTAGGTAAAATGATGATAGAAAATAAGTATAAACGAATGACCGTGAAATACAATCAAAATGGTGAATTTATTCAGTTAATTTCTGAAGTTTTTGACCAGAAAAATTAAACTTAAAAAAAATAAGGAAGGCAGGATGTAGAAGGCAGAACGAAAAGAAATGTTTAAAGGTAAAAGGTTTTTTTCACGGATTATCCGAATATGATAAAATTTGCTATTTGGTATAATTTATCTAGTTAATTTCTGAAACTTTTGACCAGAAAGATTAAACTAAAAAAATGTTGATATACTTTCTGGAATATTAGCGATCGCTAATCATATCAAATCCGTTTAATTGAAAAAAAAATCTCCAATCTTCATAATTACCTAATCTTTGTCATTCTTTCTTCTCCTGACTCCTGACTTCTAAAGACTTAAGGAAATTATAACTGTTTAATCGGATTTAATATAATCTCTAGCTTAACTCAAAGAATTAGTATTTGTAGGTTGGGTTTCGTTACCTCAACCCAACTCATATCACAGCAATAAACCAAATTTCTTAGTCACTTTCCGTAAGTCCTGTAATTATCGGAATTTTGTATAAGTTTTATATCTAAATTATATGATATAATCAGTCAATTACAAAAAATTAAATTTAGCAATGGTAACAAATATCTCTCATAAAAAACCTCTTCCTAACTGGGAAGAATTACTACAAATTTCTCAAAAAAATACCACAGCAAAATGGATATTAAGAACAAATAAAAGTCCTAGCACTACCACAATATCTAGTTATCTCGAAGGACTAAAACCAGGAGAAAAACCTCCTGTTTTGTTTTATCGAGATACTCATGGTTGGTGTCCTTTTTGCGAAAGAGTTTGGTTAGTTTTAGAAGAAAAACAAATCCCTTTTGAAGTTGAATTAATTAACTTAAAAGATAAACCACAATGGTACAAAGATATGGTGCCAACTGGGTTAGTTCCTGCCGTAAAAATTGCAGAAGAATTAGTGTATGAATCTAAAGATATTTTACTTACTTTAGAACAGAAATTTGAGAGTTTTCCCCTATTACCAAAAGAACCTCAAGAAAAGTCTATAGCTTTAGAAATGATTGAAAATTTTGACAGTAATGGTTTAATTAAGGCAGGATATTATTTTATCTCTAATTCTCGGTTTAATTCTCAACAGAACACAGAAATAACACCAGAGGAAAAAGAAGTACAACTGCTAAATTTACAAACAACTTTTGAGGCTAAATTAGACGAGTGTGAGGAAATATTAGGAAAGTATCCTGGTGTTTATTTTATGCCAGAATTTAGCTTAGTAGACATAATGTATACTCCTGGTCTCAGAAGATTATCAGCAAATTTACCTGTATTTCGGGGGTATTCTATCTATAATAATGTTCGCTTTCCTCGGATTAATCAATGGCTCATGGCAATCGACCAACGTCAAGCTTATCAACGTATAAAACCAAATACTCAAACTAATAATTTGGTCATGGAAAGTGTATTTGGTTTACAACCTATTTACGACAGCAAACTAGCACCTAAAATAGATATTAATCAAGAAAAAGATTATCGCATGGAGGCAGCAGGGAGATTAAGTAGTAATTACCAAACTGTTGTTGCTGATATTGTCAAAAATTCAGGTATTAAAGCATGGGTTAATCAGGAAAATTTACCAACCATTGAGTCAGTTATTGACCTTTATTTAAGACGTTTAGTTTATTATTTAATTGAGGGAAGTATACCATTATTTTCTGATAGCTCAGTTAATGCTAAAACTGAACCACAAAATGAATTTAAAGAGAAAACTAATGCTGATGCTGCTGTAGGAGCGATCGCTCTCGCTTTTCTGAGAAATAGAGTTTGCGTACCTCGTGATATGAGTGCAAATTCTGCGGTTGCTTTGCAAACAGCAATTGATACAATGTTATCTTGTATTTACTAAAGAAAAGAGGCAATAGGTATGGAGGTAAATAAGAAGAAAGAATTGATAATTTCTGTACGATGATTGATTGAATTTTTATTTCTGGAAATCTTTAGTAGTGATTCCGATCGAGTCCTGCGATCGCTGATACAGCAGATTCCAAGCATCAGAAGTACAGATTTAATAATAAAATCAGGACTTACGGAGCGACTCTAGATATAGTGCTTAAAACTATTGTACAATAGTTTTTCAACTCTACATATAGTACCTCCCGTGTAAGTCCTGAAAATATTCTCAGTGCGATTTTTCGCGGGGGTGTACCTCACCAAAATGGAATCTGTTGTAATACCATTTCTCTGTAACAATGCTAATTTTTACCCAGACCTGAATTTTCAACAACTGTTTCCTTTTTAGGACTTACGCATTAACGCTATTAGTAGTGCATTGTTTTATCTAAAATGGTGCAATAGGTAGGGGCGGGTTTGATCGGAAATTTTCATAGATTTCTAGGATTTATATAAACCCGCCCCGGAAACGTTGGCTTATATCACTGGGGGCGGGTTTATCTAGTTGACTTG
>NZ_JAYKGW010000194.1:0-14500 GCF_035285525.1 Okeania sp.
AGGGTGTGTTAGGCGCTAGCCGTAACGCACCAGTATTAATTCAAAAATCCCTAAAGTCGGGTAGGGTGTGTTAGGCGCTAGCCATAACGCACCAGTATTAATTCAAAAATCTCTAAAGTCGGGTAGGGTGTGTTAGGCGCTAGCCATAACGCACCAGTATTAATTCAAAAATCGCCTCTAGAACCCATTTGGTATTTATTTTTTTATACATAAGCTTGCTGATGTAATATTATCAGGACTTACGCAAAGGCACTATATATATAGAGTTTCGGTCTATGACACTAGCGCTTTCACACCCTACCAATAGCGTTCATGGCTTTAGTCCTAATTATGTGAAAGTATCGGTAATATCATGTCCGGTAGCATCGGATTTTTCGGGCATCCTGCGTGCATAAAATCAAGGTCGAAATTCCATAAAAGCTTCTGCCTTCAGCCTTCCTTCTACCAAAGTCTAATTATTCAACCGGACATGATATGAGCGCTCATTGCTATAATATAGCTTCCGTGAAAAACGAACGGTGCGTTAGCGAAGCATAACGCACCCTACTGGACTACTGGACTTTGCTAAAAATTATCGGAATTTGATATAATCAGGACTTATGCAAAGGTACTATATATAGTGTTTCGGTCTGTGACGCTACCGCTAACACACCCTACCAGTCGCCTTCATGGCTTTAGTCCTGATAATTCTATTCTAACAACCTACAAGACTTCCGCAGACGAGTTTCTTCAATATGTTGCCAATCGTAAGAAAAATGACTAATAGAATCAATCTGAGGAGTCGCTCTCCTAATAGCTCCCATTTGTATTTCCAAAGAAGGACGATTTTGAAAAGGTTCTCCCCAAGTACCAGCGATCGCCGGAATAACTCTCACCCCTCTAGGAGCCATACTCAAAACTCTCTGAACTTTAGCCACAATGCAACTAGGATCTCGCTCTCCACAAACTGCATACGCCATTGGATGCCATTCCATCCAACTAGGAAATTGATCCCAAGGTTGGAGACGAGAGTCAAAACCACTATCTCGTATTCTCATATTGCCACCAGGGAAAAATACAGCACCACTAGACAAACCTTTGCGTCGCACTGGTTTAGTTGCCGCCTGGAGAAAATCTAATATTCCTTGAGCAGCATGGGCAATACTTAATTCCCAAACCTGTGTTCCCGAACCTCCTTTCGGTAGTTTATTACCATCAGCAGAAGGTGAAAAGAAACCTTGCCATTGAGGAGGTTCCTTTTCCGAAACAGCAGAAATATCAGCAGCAGTAACATACCCTTTGTCTAAAAATCTTCTAATTAATTCTTTTCCGCCTTGATTTCGAGCGCGTTGCAATAGGACATTCTGAGAAGCTTCACCATATATCCATAAATCTTTGACATCATCCGCTACAGAATCACCCCCCACTCCCCGCAAATAACGCACATAGTCAAATAAAACTCCTTCAGGTTGGCGTTTTAACACCTCATCTACCATAACTCTATAATCTTGACGCGCTTGTGGACTGTAGGGATCGACAAAAGTGTGAAAAGCATGACTTGCACCTAAATCGCTATGCAAACTATTACTATCAGGGATTATATCCAGGGTGGTTTGACCTCGACCATTACGCGCTAAAGCTTGTTGACGGTTAGGTAGTTGGGAATAGGTGTACCCGAAGTTCATAGTAAATACCCAAGCATAAGCACGCAAACCTCTTTCTTTGGCTTTTCTGAGGCCATCTGCTAATAAATCAACATTTTCATAACCAGGTACACGGAGTACAGACGGCCAAACTGTGGGGTTTTTGGCTGCCGGTAGAAGCACTTGTCCGTCATAGAAAGCTTCTATGTATACCTCGTTATAACCATAATTAACGATTTTATCTAGGATCCTGTCAATTTCTCCTGTTCTCACATCACAAGGATATAGTCGCAACCAAATACCTTGTTTTTTTGGCCAACCTCTCTGGCGACATTTGTTAACTTCTCTAATGTGTTGAGTCTGAAGATCTCGATATTGTTTTTCTGCACTTTTATTTCCCTGTAGGGTTGCTTGGCGAAGATTTTCTTTTTCAGCGATCGCTTCTGCTGATAACCGACAATAATAATCTGTTTGTGCTTGTGCTTTGGTAGGAAACCATAGGCAAGAATGTACTACCAAACTCAAAAAAATAGCTCCCAAACTACTTATCTGGAAACATTTTCTATTTTTATTTTTTTTCACGGTAGTAGGATATTTTGGCATAATATTAGTTTGATAAATTTTTATTACCAATGATAATTAGAGGTAGTGCAATAAACGTAGGTTGGGTTTCGTTTCTCAACCCAACCAAAATTTTGCTCCCCTACTCCCTTACTCCCCCACTCCCTAATGCACTATTATGCAACAGTCCAGTAGGGTGTGTTAGACGGCTAAAATTTAGACTATGAAAAGGATTCAGCAATCCGTCGTCACGCACCATTTGAGACTTGTCAGTCCAGTAGTTTAGAGCAAGCAGTTGCCTAACCCAACAAAACCTGACTATACCTCTCAAATATAGCAGTCGAAGCAAAAGACGCGGACATTTATAAATCCTAAAACCCTTTGATATTCAACTGTTCCCTGTTGACAGTTAAGTGTTCCCTATTCCCTAGCGCTATTATAAAAAATAAAATTAACTTTGGCACAGAAATACAGGACTTACACAAAATCTGAAAATATACACCATTTGTAGAGGTTAACGACGGTTAACTGTTACTATCTATAGTGTTTCTGCGTAAATCCTGATTTTTTGATAAATATTGGTATGTCAGAAATAACTTCTGACTTCTGACTTCTTTGTAGTGCTATACTCCACGTTTTAAAGCAAGTTCTGCTTGTTTAAATTCTTGTTCTAAACGCTTCTTTAATTTTTCAGGTATAGGGCGGTTTGGATAAGAACTATAATGTCCTGCTAAAGAATTTAAAGCAGTTCTCATTGTCGTAAATGATGGTAAAGTAGACACAGCAGGGTCTCGACGATAGCGAGAGGCATAGTCATTTATTATTTGACGTGCTATTGCTTGAGCTTCACTTTTAGCTTCTGTCTTTTCTGGTAACTCAATCGCTGTTCTTAAACTATCTATTAGGTTTAATGTATCTTCTGAATAATTTCCAGTTAAAGTTGAAGAGTTATCAGAACAACCCATTAAACCAATAACACAAACTAAAACTAAGGCTAGTAGACGAGAAATCAAACGTTTCATAGAACTTTCTTTTTTTACTATGGTATGAACTGATACGAATTATCTCATAGTTTGACTTAACTTGGGACTTTTGTATGGGGACTTAAGAGGAAGGAAGGCAGAAGGCAGTTTTTCTATACTTTTTAGAAAAAATAGGCGTAGGCCCTTGTTGTTCCCGTTAGAGTTCGCTGTATAGAACGTAGCTTGCTTCTTCGTAGGAGTAACCCAACACGCGCCTTACTAATCTTGGGTTTCACTCCGTTCTACAAGGGCCTACATTTTGAAGCATAGAATATTGGTTATACCTTCAGTATTAGAAAAAAGTTTTAATTTGTAGAGGTTGTGGAGACCAAAACCCTACGATAGCTGATAATATCAAGTCCGGTTGAATAATTAGACTTTGGTAGAAGGAAGGCAGAAGCTTTTATGCCATTTCCACCTTGATTTTATACACGCACGATGCCCGGAAAATCCGATGCTACCGGACATGATATAACTAATATCAGATAACTGTTAATTTATACACTATCTGTAATTACACCATCCCTGTAGGGGCGGGTCTCATCACTAAACTAACGACTCTTCACCTTAAACTACCTAGACCCGCCCCTCCTACTACACCATCCCTGTAGGGGCGGGTCTCATCACTAAACTAAGAACTCTTCACCTTAAACTACCTAGACCCGCCCTTCCGACACCATCCCTGTAGGGGCAGGTCTCATCACTAAACTAAGAACTCTTCACCTTAAACTACCTAGACCCGCCCCTCCTACTACACCATCCCTGTAGGGGCAGGTCTCATCACTAAACTAAGAACTCTTCACCTTAAACTACCTAGACCCGCCTTCCGACACCATCCCTGTAGGGGCAGGTCTCATCACTAAACTAACGACTCTTCACCTTAAACTACCTAGACCCGCCCTTCCGACACCATCCCTGTAGGGGCAGGTCTCATCACTAAACTAACGACTCTTCACCTTAAACTACCTAGACCCGCCCTTCCTACAGCAGAGGGTTTGGAGACCAAACCCCTACCTCATTAAATTTTACTAATGCTAACGGATTTGATGTTACATTCCAGCTACATCCCAAACAGTAGGTACACTTCCTGGGTTAACAGAACTGTTGCGAGTGCCGTTCTCATTCATCATCCAGATAGCGTTACTTCCATTTTCATTACGCCACAATATGTCTGCTACTCCATCGGCATTAAAATCGTCTACTCCAACTACATCCCAAACAGTAGGTACACTTCCTGGGTTAACCGAACTGTTGCGAGTGCCGTTCTCATTCATCATCCAAATAGCGTTGCGTCCATTTTCATTACGCCACAATATGTCTGCTACTCCATCGGCATTAAAATCAAAACGAACTGATTCAGTTTTTAGAGATAAGTTACCGAAATTAATCTCTCCAATATTCTCACCATTAACTACTTCTACAGTGTGGAAAGGATCATCTTCTGAACTTGTTACTGTCACATCATCAATGTACCAGCCTTCAAATTCATTCAATGCTCTGTCTCCAGTATCAAACTCGAAGCTAATTTCGATTTGTTGACCGACATAGGAACTTAGGTCAAATTCAGCATTAGTCCAGCCTGTAGTAGGGTCTTTCAATTCTTCTGCATTAGAAGCAATGGGAACAAAATCACCACCATCTACTGAGACCAACACCTTAGCTACATCATACTCAGAACCTAAACCTTCTGTTTCTAAGAAGTAGTTAAAGGAAAGTTGAGCGCTGTCTAATTCACTTAAGTCAATAACTGGAGAAATAATTCGCCCTGCAGTATATCCGGCATCATAATTGCCAGTTTCTTCGACTCCATAATACATACTGTCTACACCACTATGACCGTTTTCACCTCCACGTCGGGTGGATAGATGCCATAAACCCTCAGTTGGTGCTCCGGTGTTGTCAACAGTGAAGCCGTCTAAGTTGGGATTCTCGTTATCACTGAAGTCTGCCTCAAAGATTACTTCCACTTGTTTGCTAGGATAAGTTTGCTTCCATCCATCTTGCATGACTTCCGCAACTCTATAAGTTCCAATCTCAAGACCATCGAACTCATAGTAACCTTCTGCATCAGTGACAGTAGAATTTTCCCCTTCATCGAGTTCGCCGTTTTCATTCTCATCTATATATATTGTCCAGCCTTCTAGTCCTACTTCATTATCGTCCCACTCACTGTTACCATCCAGATCATTCCACTTGTATCCAGATATGAAACCAGAGATTTCCCGGTTGCCGAAGTTAATATCAGTAACATTCTCACCAACTTCCAATTCTACAGTATGAGTTCCTAGTCCCCCTGGTTCCCCTGGTTCTCCTGGTTCTCCTACTTCCGAAATGGCGTTGAACGCATTCAAACGACGACCTGTTAATGTTTTTCCATCTAGTGCTGAAATCGGATCGCCACTCTCCAGAATAATTTCCTTGACCTCTTGAGAACTCAACTCTGGATTTTCTGACCATACTAACGCTGCTACCCCTGCTACATGAGGAGTTGCCATCGAAGTACCACTGTATGAAGCGTAACCGCCTCCCGGTATGCTGCTATAAATATTGGAACCAGGAGCACCCAAGTCTACAGATTTGGCTCCGATGTTCGAGAAACTAGATAAATTATCGTTGTGGTCTGTAGAAGCAACTGCTATGATGTTGTCTAAATCGTAGCTAGCTGGGTACTGAGGGTTAGTATCATTGTTACGGCCATAGTCATTACCTGCTGCTGCCACGAATAAAGAATCTGCTGCACCTGCTGCGGCGATCATATCATGCAATCCCTGAGAAAAGCCTCCGCCTCCCCAACTGTTGTTGGTTAGGTCTGCTCCCATCATCGTTGCATATTCTACTGCCAATACGGCGTCGAATAAATCACCAGAACCACCATCATTGAGGAACTTGATTGCCATCAAATCAGCGTTCCAGTTTACCCCTACTATTCCTGTTCCATCATCACCTTTGGCTCCAATGGTTCCAGCCACATGAGTTCCGTGAGAGTGAATATCTAATGGGTCGCCGTCATCATAGGCAAAGTCATAACCATAAACATCGTCTACATAGCCATTGTTGTCATCATCTACCCCGTTATCAGGTATTTCACCAGGATTAGTCCACATATTGTCTACTAAATCTGGGTGAGTGTAGTCGATACCTGTATCAATGACTCCCACTAATACGTTCTCACTTCCCGTTTGAATATCCCAAGCTTCCGGTGTATCAATATCTGCATCAGATGTTCCTCCAGTTTGCCCAGTGTTGTGCAGTCCCCATAGTTGACTGAAACTGGGGTCATTAGGAACTGTGGAATCAACCGTAATAATGTAGTTAGGTTCGATGTATTCAAATGCAGAGTTGTTTTGGTTATTACTAATAAATTCCTCTACAGCCCCGGAAATTGACCACAGTTGAATATCTAGCTCTTCACTTTTGGTTGTCTTGATGGTGGTAGCTCCCAAGCTCTCTTGCAGGCTACTCAGAGCGCTAATTTCATAACCTTCACTAAGTTTGACAATTACTTCTCCTGATGCAAATACTGCTTCTAAGGGGATTTCTGACCCTGGGTTTTCTTCAGTAGTCTCAGTATCGGACTGACTAGCCTCTAAGCTATCCACAGATGAACTTGAGCGAACTGAATCCTCTTCTACCGTCGCACCACTAGATACAAATGGTCCGTATATTTCTGCATCTTCTGTAGATGAACTTGAGCGAACTGAATCCTCTTCTACTATGGCAGCAGCATCTGTGGCTTGATTATTTGGTTCTGAGGTATCCACAGATTCACTAGGCAAAGGTGTTGTGCCACCCTCGACCATAGAAGAACCTTGATTACCAGTCTCAATGGTGATATTATCAAACTGATGGTATGGAGATTCTTGTAACCACTCTACAGCCACAACTTGGTTAAAGTCATCGTTGAAGACAAAAGTTTCAGGGTCAAAAGCATTGCCGTCTAAGGTAAAGGTCTGAGTTACTGTTCCTCCCCCTTCTAGTTCTCCGACAAATGTCACGTTAGCCACATTTGAACCATTGAGTTCAGTTATATCAATGGAAACTAGGTCAAATGCTTGATTGTCTGTGGCACTCAAACGGGTGATACCATTAACAGTGTTATTAAATAGTGCTGTAGACCCAGAAAAACGTCGTTCTAAAGTGCCAAAGGCTGCAAATGGATAGGGTTGGCTCAAATTATTTAGAGCAAAACCATCTTCTTCATAGTTAAAGCCATGGTTTTGGTAACCACTATCCTCATTTTTCAGGGATTCAAAATCAATAACAACGGTTTCCCCAAAGCCTGGGTATGTTTGCTCCCACCCCTCTTCCAAAACTTCAGCAATAGTATAAGCTCCGGCGATTAAATCCTCAAAGGTGTAGGAACCATCTTCAGCGGTGACAGTGGATGTTTCTCCTGCGTCCAGTTGGCCGTTATTATTCTCATCTATATATATAGTCCAACCTGCTAATCCCTCTTCATTACTGTCCCAGATACCATCGCCATTCAGGTCATTCCATTTGTACCCTGATATGGAACCTAAACCTCCAGGTGTATAGACTAAATCATCAATGACAAAATGTGCTCCGCTCCCACCAAGACCAGCATTAGTCCCACCAGAAGATGAGAATTGGACTTCATCGACATTAACAAAATTGAAATCAAATAGAGTAGGGCTGTAGGGATCCACAGTAACAGTCTCGGAATACAACTGATTCCCATCATTCAAACCTTTGACTTCAATGTTCAGACCCTCATTCCAAGCTGCAGTCAAATAGGCACTGTCGAATGTAAAGTCTTCTTCTGAAGTAATGCTTACTGGATTCGCCCAACTATTAAACCCAGAATAGAGTGGAGAAACATTCCCATTTTCATAGCCATCCCCTGAACGACTATCTCTGTTTATAACTGCCCAATCATTACTCCAGAAAAAATCTCCAATTTGTTGATCTCCAAATATGGTGTCAGTAGAAGTATTTGAAATGTCATCAAAATCAAATACTATCTGTCCCTCAACAAGTTCAAGTGGCTCTATTTCAATATCAATTGGAGTATTATCAGCGACGGGATTTTGATTTTCCCCATTTACACCAGTACCAGTAGGATCTTCCAATAACCCTAATGCCTCTTCATTATTGTCCTCCAAGTCCTCATCCAAAGGAGTTTGTGAAGCAACTAAATCTGCGGTTTCTTCTATTTTATCCATAATAGTATCATCCTATGATCGCTACTTTGTTGACACCAATTTCATCCAGCTATTGCTACAAATCTTTACATCAAGTAAAATAAAATATGTGTAGGTTTTACTGTCAGGATTTTAATGTCTACGATAAACAATCATAATTGATTGTAATATGTTTTGCATAGGGGGGTGACACCCCTTATTTTGTTTTTTACCCATCTGAATTATTTAGGAGCGATCGCATGGCCTTTTTTCTAGAAAAAACTGCATAGTTTTTCACCCTAAAAACTGATATATATTAATTGGGTGTAATAACATCACATCAAAAAAATTCCAGGTTCTTAGGCCAAATGTGGGTTTTAGATGTATCGTCCAATATAAAAACAGAAATTTATATCATACTTTCTTTTTTTGTCAAATTAAGGTAGAGAATAATTGTATCTAACCGTAGGTTGGGTTGTTCCCGTTAGGGTTGCGTAGCATGGAACTGAAACCAAATAAACCTTTGCTATTGTTGGGTTTCGTTCCTCAACCCAACCTACATTGTTCTACATTTTTCTCCCTCTTCCCTACTCCCTACTCCCTACTCCCTACTCCCTATTCCCTAAAAATCAAAAAAATAACTAATCTCTCCTGAATGTACGGACAGAATTTGAGTATCCTGCAACCACTGACCATCAAAACACCCCAAATGAGTAGTAGTAATCAATGTTTGAAAGCGATCGCTAATCACCTCTAACAATTGATTTTGTCGATGCAAGTCTAATTCTGCTAAAACATCATCCAATAATAATAATGGCGGTTCCTCCACCACCTGTTCAATAAGTTGCAACTCTGCTAACTTCAAAGCTAAAACCAAAGTCCGCTGTTGTCCCTGGGAACCATATTGTCGTGCGGGAGTATCATTAATAGTAAAAGTTACATCATCCCGATGGGGACCAACTACCGTAGTTCCTTGATATTGTTCAGCGATCGCTCGTGCTTTAATTTTCTCTAAAAAAGCTTGACGTACTCCCTCCAAACTATCTTGTATAATTAACTCTTTACTATCAACCGTTACATTTGCCAAATATTCCATCTGCAAAACTTCTTTACTACCACTAATAGCACGATGCCATTCACTTGCTAAGGGTGCTAACCTCTTTAAAACCCGTTCTCGTCGCCGAATCACTCGCGCTCCAGTAGTTGCCAACTGAGCATCCCACAAAGCTAACTCTTGAGCAGGAATAGAATACAACGAACCCACACTTTCTGCTGCGATATTTTGCTGACGAATTTTCTTTAACAAAGCATTACGCTGACGAAGAACTTGATTATATTGTTGGAGAATGTGAGCATATACAGGTTCCAGTTGCACCAAAAGTCGATCTAACCACTGACGACGAAATTCTGGTCCACCTCTAACTAAGTCTAAATCTAGACTAGAAAACTGCACTACATTGAGAATGCTTAAAAAATCTAAATGGCGACGTAAATTTTCACTATTGACTACTACAGTACGTCTACCTTGACTCCGCAAAGTCAGAGTCAGGTCAATATTTCCTACTTGTCTTTCTAAAGTTCCTTGGATTTGACCTGCTGTTTTCCCATCTAAGATTAAGTCGCGATCGCGAATCGCTCGGTGAGATTTGAGAGTAGAAAGTAATTCTACAGATTCTAGGAGATTAGATTTACCTTGAGCATTATCTCCCACCAAAATTGTTTTGGCAGCATTAAATTTAACTTGTTGGTCTCGATAGTTCCGAAACTGTCGTAAATGTAAATGTCTCAGGTACATATTGAAGGAAGAGGGGGAGGATGGGGAAGAGGGGGAAGACAAGGAAGAGGGGGAGGACAAGGAAGGGGGGAGGAGGAGGGAGTAATGCCAATTATCAAAAGTATTGCTATACTTGGAAACTGGCAAAATTTCTTTTGTCCATAACCGAAGTTACCAGATATCAAGAATTTGCTCAAATAAATAGTATTTATAAATATAAAATCCAAATATAGCAAAGTTTATGGTAATTGGTATAAGAATTCTGTCTACATTCCTCACTGATAGTGTATTGAATTAGACACTTTTTTGATAACTGTAGACAGTATTCTTCTTCCCCCTCCTCCCCATCTTCCGCACCTTCCCCATCTCCCCCTTTCAAAGGGGGGTAGGGGGGATTTCTTCTACTCAACTCAACTGTACAACAACCTGCTCATTTAATAAGGTTTCATTTGTCAATAAATCTTCTACTGTTATTCTCAGAAACCTAGACTCATCTACCCTAAATAAAACTTTAATTTGATCGCTTCCTGGATTTCCGGGAGGATTCAACTGAGCAATACTACGACCTCCTTCTCGATTGTTTAAAGGTTGTACTGAAGTTTGTTCTCCAGATATTTTCCGAGTAATTAAGCGATCGCCATTAAAGTAAATTTCTGTACCCTCAGATTCAACTCCTAATTCTGCTAAAATTAACTCTAAACTATGCTTAAGTTTGAGCAATTTTTTCTGTCTACTTATTAGCGGGAAATCTATCGTATTTGTTTCAAATTTTATTTGCTTCAATTTGTCTTTAATCTCTTCTAACTTAGATTGCCATTCTCTAAGTTTGATTAATCTGCTTTCCCATTCTTGGGTTTGTAATGATTGTACCGTTTTTATTCCCATTTTATCTTGCTCTGAGCTAATCAATTGCAACTTATTCCCATATAATTTCCATGTATGATAATTATTTATAAAATGAGCATCGTTGTCCTTTGGTAAATGAAACTCTTTTTTTAAGATTCCTGTTTCTCGATCTAGAGTTTCTTGAAGAAAGTCACCATAAGCTAGATTATTTTTTTGACAAAAAATATTTAATATTTTATTAAATAAAATACTTCTATTTGTTCTTTCATATATATCAGGTAGATGATTGAATAAATGTGTTTTTAGTTCTTTAACTTTCTCTTTATCTTGAATTGCACGAGTTATTCTTTTATGTGTTGTTTTAAGTACATAGTTCTGATTAAAAATAGATGGTAAATTAATACCCAAAATATAAATTCGACTTTTTTCTAAGGCTAAACTGTTAATAAAATCAAAATACATTGAGATTACTTTCTCAGCAAAATCAATAAACTTTATATTTTCTTGCTTAACAACCAACCTGTAATAATATCCTAGATCGACATCTACTTGACCAAACTTTAAAATTAGTAAATCTAAATCTGGATACTCATAAATTTTTTGTCTGATTTGATCGGCAACCTTTAAGGTAGATTCTCTCTTACCAAAACCTGTCATTGAAGCTGCCGGTATTTTATGTAAATGAATTTCTATGTCTTTGTGGCTTTGGCGACGACCAAAAAATTGAGAATGGGAGTCTCCAAAGATAATATATTTTTTATTTCTATTTAGGTTTTCTCCAGAACTAGGTATTAAACGATAATTCAACATACTGATACCATCAATAAATTTGCTAACTTAACTGTACAACAACCTGCTCATTTAATAAAGTTTTATTTGTTAATAAATCCTCCATTAAAGCTCCCCTTACTTTATATAAGTTTCTATATCTTTGTGGCTTTGGCGAGCCAAAAATTTAGAATTGGAGTCTCCAAAGATCACATATTTTTTATTTCTATTTAGGTTTTCCCCAGAACTAGATAATAAAGGATAATTAAGGATAATTAGGGTTTGCTGATTTCTCGGGAACCGTAAAAGTCTTTTTCAGGAGATGGGTTGATGGGAAGGTGGGGAGTAATTTCTTGGCCCAACTCTCGCCCAAAATTCGCTCCTTTTTCAGTATGAGTAGCTCAAACCAGCGCACTTTTTTACACCATAAAAATTTTCAAGTCTTTACTGATCAAGGTTTTTATATTTACTCAACAAACCCTAATGAAACATACTGATGCCATCAATAAATTTGCTAACTTAACTGTACAACAACCTGCTCATTTAACAAGGTTTCATTTGTCAATAAATCTTCTACTGTTATTCTCAGAAACCTAGACTCATCTACCCTAAATAAAACTTTAATTCGATCGCTTCCTGGATTTCCGGGAGGATTCAACTGAGCAATACTACGACCTCCTTCTCGATCGTTTAAAGGTTGTACTGAAGTTTGTTCTCCAGATATTTTCCGAGTAATTAAGCGATCGCCATCAAAGTAAACTTCTGTACCTCCAGATTCAACTCCTAATTCTCCTAAGATTAATTCTATACTTGTTTGACTATTTACGGAAGCACCTAAAACTAATTCTACAGGATTAGTCATGGGATATGGTTGACCAGATTTTATTAAGGGATGCCAACTATGAGCATTTTTCTTTCTATCCCAATACCGAATACCATAACTGTGATACAAAAAGTCTTTAATTTCTACTCCTTGAGTTAATTGTAAGGCTCCTTGAGAAATTGCTTCAAAAGGTTTTTCACAACGAATTTTTTTTTCATCAAAATATTCTTTTACCCACCTCTGCAATGCGGGGATTTGAACTGTTCCTCCTACTAATAAAACTGCATCAATTTCTGATAGTTCTATTCCTTGTCTTTTGGCTTGTTGTAAAACCCGATTCATGGAATTATCAAGACTGGTAAAAAATCCATTTTCTTTGAGAATTTCTTCAAAGTTATTTCGCTCTAATTCTAATTCATAACTTTCTAAATTTTCATCATCAAAAAAAACTTCTGTTGCTTGTTGTTGCCAAGACAATTGAATCTTTAATTTTTCTGCCAAACGAGTTGTTAAAGGAGTCTTTTCAATACCTTGATTTTTCACAAAATAATCCACTAACCAATTATCAATATCCGAACCTCCTAAATTCTGTCCTGCCTTGGCTAAAACTCTGGCAATTTTTGGCTTTTGATTTGAACTTTTACCAAAGGATTTTTCACCCCATTTCAGAATAAAACCTAAAGGTTGTTTTTGCACCGAATTATCTAACCTTACTAAAGATAAATCTAAAGTTCCTCCACCAAAATCAACTACTAATAAAATTTCTGCATCTTTCATTCCATAACCTAAAGCTGCGGCAGTAGGTTCATCAATCATTTGTACTTGGGGAACTTCTAAAGACTGAGAAACTTCTCCTAACCAATTACGATAAGTTTCAAAACTATCAACTGGAACCGTAAAAATTAAAGATTCTACTGGCAAAGGAACATTTCTAATACCAGCGACAACTTGTTCTAAAAATAATTTTCCTACTTGTTCAAAAGAAATAATTTGACTGTCTATTTCTGGTAAAAATCCTTGAATATTTGTACCAATACCTCTTTTAAAATTACGAAAAAATCGAGAATCTGTATTAACATCGAAACCTTTATCTCTAACTTGTTGACCTATTATTGCTTTATTTTCAGCAGCATTTTCTACATAAACTAAGCTAGGTATTAGAGGTGGATTTTGCCCAGAAATAATTGATAAGTTTGGTAATTTAATAGTTTCTGGTTGTTGAGTTGTTTGATTCCAACGGGAAATTACGGTGTTACTGGTTCCGAAGTCTATAGCTATAGTCATTTAGTTATTTAAGTTAAATATTTTATATTTTCAAATATTATAATAGATTGGTTGACAAATCTAAACTAGATGTGATATTTTAATCATAATGGGAAAGGTGCGCTCATATGTACTAAAACTAGATTTTGCCAAAAAAAACCATATTTTCCTGGTCAAGGAAAATCTTAATAACTAATAACTGATTTTTCACGCCATCTGATTTTTCAAGCCATCCGTAAAAGCTAATAACTGATAACTGATAACTGACAACTGATAGAAGTCTATAGCTATAGTTATTTAGTAATTCCAAGTTAAATATTTTATATTTTCAAATATTATAATAGATTGGTTGACAAATACAAACTGGATGTGATGTTTTTAATCATAATGGGGAAGGTGCGCTCATATATACTAAAAGTGCGATTTTGCCAAACAAACATATTTCTTTTTACCACGAAAAGCTAATAACTGATACAAGTTTATAGGTATAGTCATTTAGTTACTTAAGTTGAATATTTTATATAGAAATTTCTACAGCCCGTGAAATACATTCACAATTCCCCTAAATCCTCTTTTGAGAAGGTGATTTTTTGTTTACTCCTCCCTTACCAAGAGAAGCAGGGGGGAAACACCATACCTCATAGATTAAAGAACTACTAACTATATTTTCAGAATTATAT
>NZ_JAYKGW010000195.1:0-24371 GCF_035285525.1 Okeania sp.
TTTTCTATGAGACCTAAATATCTTCCAGCACTTGTATAATAATCTGTTTGTCTTTTATCAAATTGATAATTTTCTGTAATTTCATTGGGAGTTAAATCATTTTCTAATAGTAGGGAAATTAAGTCTATTGTTCTGTCAAATTTATCTGCTTGTGGAAATGGAATATTTGCAGGTTCAGAAATTATTTTAATCTGAGTTAGTAGTAAGTCTACTTCACTTATCTGTATTTCTTCTGAAGCAATTTCATAATTTTTCTGTTCTACCAAAGTGATAGAATTATAATCTAATATATTGGCAAATTTATAAATAAAAAAGCTGAAAATATCGTTGGAGTAAGTCATTAATACTGGTACAACTTTTTTACTAATTTTATTTGACCATAATCTATAGGGATAATAGAGTTGTCTGATTAAAAAATCCTCAACTCTATAGTTTTTAACTTCCATTAAAATTAAACAATTATCAGTTTCAAAACCTCCATCTATTTCGCATTGAGAATTAGTCACATTGATTGAATATGACTGTTGCTTAATAGAATTTTCAATAGAGAAGTCAAAGGTTCCTGTAGACATTCTACCCGAAACAGTGAATTTAGTTTTTGAGTCTACTAAGTCATCAATAATACCAATATTAAATGCGCAAAGTAATGCAGAACTTTCAGAATATAAATTAGTATAATCTATGGTTTCTATTTCTTTGGGAAACTGCCAAGAAATAGTGGAAACTTCGAGATTGTATTTGACTGGTAAATGTGTATTAAATTTACCGATAATATATTGATAACGAGAAAGGGGTAGGATTGATAAATTATTATCTCTGAATATTTTTGGCAAATTAACAATATGGTCAAATTTTGCCATTAGTCTACTTTCTCGTTCCTGATTAATTTGAGATGCTTCTATTTTGAAAAAATCGTTTTTATTCACTTCATCTAATATTTGATATTTCTCAAATAGCTTTTCCCATGCCTCATCATTTTTAGTCATACTTATAGATTTATATCAACTGGAAAATTTCACCCTAAAATTTCATCAACTTTGTTTCTGATTAATTTGAGATGCTTTGACTTGGAAGAAACAATTTTTATTTTATTCACCACTTTTAATTTTTTATATCTGTGAAATAACTTTTCCTGTACAGGCTCATTTTTGCTTAAATTTAATCTTGGCTAAACCGCAAAATTTAACACTAAAATTTCATCAACTTTTCCTCTCTTCAAACCCTTAGAATTAATACTTCTTGCTGCTCTGACTATTTTGATTTTATCCTGATAATCTTTATACAAATCCATAATAAAATCTGTTCGAGAATTACTTAAAATAACCAAGCAACCTCTATCCGTTAATTCATCAAAAACTTCCTTTAATCTTTTCTGTTCATCCTTGTTAAAACCATTAATATCATACCCTGTAAAAGAGGCAGTATTAGAAACAGGATCGTAAGGAGGATCGAAATAAATAAAATCACCTTTTTTAGCATTTTCAACCGCTTCAGAAAAATCCAAATTTAATATTTCTACTTGAGACTTATTTAAATATTTACTCACAGCTTTTAAAACAGCCTCATCTAAAACATTAGGTTTTTTATATTTGCCACAAGGAACATTAAACTGACCCTGAGAATTAACTCTAAATAAACCATTATAACAAGTTTTATTCAAATAAATAATTCTAGCTGCCTTTTCTACTTTTGACAGATTATTGTATTCTTTTGGTGAACGATCTAAATTTCTAATTTCATAGAAATAATTAACAGTATTATTATTCTCTTGATGTTTTCTTAATTCTTCGATTAAATCATCCAATGAATCTCTAACTACCTGATAACAATTGATTAATTCCTGATTTTTATCACTAATAACTGCTCTGGTTGGTTGTAACTCAAACAAAAGTGCTCCTCCACCAATAAAAGGTTCATAATATGTAGATTTATTCAGAGATTTTCGGTTAATATATTTTGTTAATTCAGATAATAATTGTCTTTTACCTCCTGCCCATTTTAAAAAAGGTTTAACTATTGGATTTTTGCGCACTAAAAAATACCTCTATATTTCGTAATAAGAGAACAGGGAATAGGGAACAGGGAACAGAGACAAACAATCGAGAATTTATAGATAACAATTGATTTGACTTTTGATTTTTGGAAATATCTAAAGAGTCAGTTTGAATTGTTTAATTAAGTATAGAATTCTTGACCTGATTACTGACAGCTAATAGCTAGATTATTGCTTAATTAAAAGCTTTTATCTAATACCAAAAAACCAGAGCTGATAACTGATAACTGATAACTGACTTAAAGCCCATTTCCAATTAAAATAAATGGTGCCCAATAATAGGGGTGACTATACTCACTATTAATCATAGAAATTTGTGCCTTTTGTACTGCTGCTACTTTGCTTTCTCCATTCTTCAAAGCTCGATAAAAATCATTCATAAACTCTTGAGTACCTTGGTCATCAACTCGCCATAAAGTTGCAATACTTGCTGTGGCTCCAGCTTCTTGTATTTTATAACCAAAACCAAGTATTTCTTCACCATTTCCTAACTCTTTTCCTAAAGCAGTTTGACAAGCACTAAAAACAATTAATTCTACATCCTTTAAATTCCAATCTTCCACATCTCGTAAAGTAGCGCGATCGCCATCTCCAAATAATATAAAAGATTCTTCTGGATGACCACTTAAAAAAGCAGAATGAGTAGCAAAATGTATAATATTATAGCTATCGAATTTTGCTTCGATAGCTTCTTTAGTAAAAGCATTACCTAACAATTTATTAGTTTGAGGAAAGACATTTTGTATCTCCTCTACCTCTACTCCTGCAAAAGGCAATGATTCAAATTCAAATAGGCGTTGACCAACTTTAAAATTGTAACTTCCTTCATTTAAAGCACCTGCTAAAATTATAGGTTCAAATTTTTCTCTAGGTTCTAGTTCCATTAAACTTGCAGCAGTAATATTATTAATTTGAAACCTTTCTCCTAACCATTTTTTTCCATCATGTATTGCTGCTAAAGGAATATAACGTAATTTACCATCAGGAGCATAAAGTATCTTTTTAGCTTGAGTAATTTTTAGTTGAGCTTCCATAGGTTTAATCAACCAATTATATAATTTCAATCCTGCTTCTTTAACTCTTTTATCAGATTGATTTCTATTTGTTAGTTGCATTCTTAATTGCAGGATAGTTTGATTAAATTCTTTCTTATTTACTAAAACAGTGCGATGAAATGGAGGAGAATCAGCAGTCATTAATATTAACTCTAACCGATCTTCTAAAAGCAATGGATATAAAATTACAGTATCTTGAAGATTATTTTCTTTTAGTTCAGACTGTAACCAAAGTGCTATATCTGAACCTAGTTTTTGACTCCTAGCATTTTTCTCTAATTCTAAAACTATAGACTTGACTTCTTCACTATCCAAAAAACCTTGAATTTTTGCTAATTTCTCCTGTAAGTTATTTGGATTTTGACTATAGCTTTTAACAACTTCATCTATTAACTCAGAATACTTTTTCCAAAATATCTGTTCTGACTCTAGTAATGGAATTTCACTATATTCATATTCATCAGTTTTTAAATTTCCGGTATATTCAAATGTCTCTTGTATATGCAGTAAATCTAAAATTTGATGTGCTTCTAATGCCCGTTTTTTTTCCAGCAATAATGCAGCCAAATTCCGATATATTGTAGCAATACTTTCTACATATAAATTTTGCTCTTCTACTGGTAATTTTTGTAAATCTTTCCGAATATCTTCAGTAATATTAACTGATTGTTTATAGAAAATTATTGCCAACTCATCCTGATTTTTTCTTTCTAATAATTTACCTATATCAGCAAGAGTAATTCTCTCTCCTTCTTGGTCTCCAAGCTGTCGTTCAATAATCAAAGTATTAGTCAAAAAACTTAGAGATTCTGAATGTTTATCTGATTCTCGATGAACTCTACCAATATGATGAAGAGTATCTGAATTATTATAGTGATCGCCAATTTTTTCTTGAATAGCTAATGCTTCCTGATGATATTTTAATGCCTCAGAATATTTCCCTTGTTCTCGATAAACTACACCTATATTATCTAGAGTTTTAGCGATACCAATATTGTCTTGATTTTTCCGATTAATCTCTAAAGCTTGTTGATAAAATTCTAAAGCTTTAGGAAACTCCTTTAAATGGCTATAAATTCTTCCAATTTTATTTAAAATAATTGCTGGTTCTGGGTGATTTTCATTTAAAGTTTGCTGATAAAAATCTATAGCTTTCTCATACCAACCTAAATGTGAATAAGCTAAACCAATATTATTTAAAATAGCACTGGTATTTTCACTACTTTTCTCCTCTTGATTCTTTTCTAATGCTTGCTGATAAAACTCTAAAGCTTTCAGATGTTTACCTTGAGCATCATAAACGGCAGCAATTTTATTCAAAGTCCGAATAATTCCAAAGCGATCGCTCTGTTTATTATAAATTTCTAATGCTCCTTTAAACTTTTCTATAGCCATCTTAAATTGACCATTATTAAATTCTTTATTTGCCTGTTTTTCAAGTTCCTGCGCGTCAGTTTTTAGATGGTTTTCTGAAATAGAATAAGTTGCGTTTTTTGTCAGTTTTGCTAGTGCTTGTGAACTAATATTTACCTTTTTTTCGACCGCTATAAATGGAGGAATAATTAATAAACATAAAGTAGGTATAATCAACCTCAAATTTTTCCAAATCATCATTTTAATAACTAAATGTTTTGTATTTTATGAGTTATATTAAATCTGAATAAGTAAGTACCAGGACAGAATTAATTGTGCATTTTTTATTGCTCTGTGTTAGACCTATCAAAGGATTACAAGCAGATTTATATACAAATAATTTTGTCTACTTAACTTAGTTATTTCACAATTGTGATACAGCAAATTTCGGGCATAAATTAAGAGGTACAGGGTAAATGGTAAAAACATTGTATTACGGGAATCTTACCCGCCATAGGTGTACCTTATAACAAAGGAAGTAAGCATTCAGCACTTCAGCAATAATACCCTATATTTAAGGATAGATTTTAAGTGAACAGGACTTACGAACTGCAATGTATTTTCGTCCGATACGACGGTCGGGAAGCAATCTCAAACCCCTGTTTTTCCTACCTCATGGCTTTAGTCCTAGTTAATATAGATTTTCGAGCTGACTTTTATAGTAAAATTTTTATAGCTTAATTAATAAAGCTTTTATCACTCACTCAAAGTAATAGCTGATTGCTGAATGCTTACTAAAGGAAAGCGTTTTTGTATATAGAGCAATACAGTTTAGTTAAGCATTTTTTTTGACAGTTTTGTAGTCTGAAAACCTATATAATGCTTCCATATCTTATGAGTTTTCGTCTTAACTAAACCGTATTGATATATACAGCATCTCCCATTTTTTTGAGGTATACCTACGGGAGCAAGATGCTCCGAATAAAAACACTTAATTATCAATATTTGTACTTCAGATACTGAGAATCTGCTATAAAAAAATAGGAAATTTAACTATACAAAAGATTGCCAAATTATGTATGAGAGACAAATATTAATTATACAGCTTTCTAGTTGAGGCCGAAAATTCCGCTTCAAGGCGTACTTGGCAGTACAGTGAAAAGCACTATCAGTGTAAACATTTAGCTATTAGCAGTCAGCACTTCAGCAATTAGTAATTAATAATTAATTATGAGCTTTAGAAATAGAATTTCTACAGTAAATTTTTATTGTTTCTCAATATCCAGGCTTGTTTTACCCTCTTCACAATTAATAGCTAATAGCTAACAAATGAATGCTGAATGCTTACACTTTTTCTTCCCCATTATCAGTATCTTTAGTAATTATTTTTCCTGTTGATAGTAAGTCATCTTGAACTTCAGAAAATTTTGTACTTACTGGAGTTTCTGAAATAGATTTTTCAGTAGATATAGATTCTGCATCTAAAGATGAAATTGTTTCTTTTTCAGGTTCTGTTAAATTAGTTTTTTCTAGCCAAACATCAGATATAACAGACTCTTCTTTTCCAGTTTCATTAACTTCTTCATTAGAGCTTAATTTCTCAGTATCAGATTGAATTTCTGTAGATGTTAATTCAGGAACAGTCTTTTTACTACCTTTACTTTGAATAGCATTTTTAATATTACTCAATATGCCACTTACAGGTGTCAACAACTGAGAAAAACCACCAGCTTTTTTAGACGAACCTGTTTGTAATCCTTCAGATATTTCTGATACACTTTGAGTATCTGTTAAAACATTTTCTTCTATCATACTTTCAGTTCTATCTGCTTCAGATTCTTTTGTCATATTGCTTAAATCTGAAGTAATTTCAGGAGATAATAATTCAGACTCACTTTCTCCTAATTTAACTTCATTAACCAACTCTTCAGTAGAAATATTTTGCTCTAAATCTTCAGTAGAAATTTCTGTTGATTCAATTAAATTAGATGTAGATGTTTCCTCAGAAATAGTTGTTGATTTTTCCTGAGTATTATCTTCAGAAATGTTCTGACTTGATATTTGAGTTTGCTCTACAACTGGGGTAACTTGACGACGCAATGTTATACTTTCCCAAGCAAACCAACCTAATAAAGCTACACCTGCTACTTGACCCAATAATAACGCACCTGTAATTCTAGCAGCACAAAACCACAATACCAGGGCATAAAAAAGACCTACACCACTCCAAATAAAATCATTTTTCCGATGGACTTCTGGAAAGAAAAAGGCCACCATGTATAAAGCTAAACTACCAAAACCAACAGCTAAGGCCAGTATATTTGTAAGCATAAGTTTTATGTACTCCTATCATTTTTTCCTATATCGGGTCATTTTATCGTTCATTGACATTCTCTCAACTTTAGACTTGAGGAACAATGCCAGATTTCTCAACTACGCCATGTCCTACTACTTTTCCCATAGTGAAATACAATGTCTAATATATGTTAATTAAAATTTGCTGAATAAAGTCTTTTTTTTGAATTAAGAAATAGGGAGTAAGGAATAATTAAGAGTTAAGATAAATAGCAGTTATACAGAAGGCGATCATTAATAATAGTTAGAGTAATTTTTCTGCCATAGTTACTTCAAAATGCTTACTTTTTCAGCTCGCTTCTACGCAAAATATGGTATTTTTACGGTTCCCGATAAATCAAAACCTAAAAAGGCTAAAAGCTTTATCTTTTAATATTTTTAGATTTAATTATGGCTGGCTAATTATATCGTGAGTTTAATCACTTTTCTAACTAATTTCAAATCACAGACTATTGCTAGGATTTTCTCGTATAATGTTAAGTATTAGAAAAGCATCAACATAAAAGGAGAGTGTGAAATGTGGGAAAAATTTTTGTTAGCTGCTGCTGTTACCTTCTCTTTGCATATCTTTGCAGGTATAGACTTATCTGATATTAAGTCACCTATTTCTTCAGATAGTAAAGCTCCAACTTTATCATATTTTGAAGAAAATTTATCATATTTTAATATGACAAATAAATATCAAAACTTTTATGAACAAATAATGCAATTTTGATTCAATAGTTATAAATTTTTCATCAATAAATTATAATAAATGTCTTGGAGATATTATTAATATTGTTAATAGGCATAACTCCTTGCCTAGTTTCTTTATGGATTTTCCACAAGTTTGAAGCCAGAACTCTAGAAAAACTTAACTCAGTCAGATTAGCTGTTAACTATAGAGAAATAACAGTTACATCTAGTCAAATAGAACAACAATATATAAAAGGAGTAGGATATATTATAGGAGACTTAACTTGTAAGTTTAATGCTAGAACTTCTCAAATTCGTTGTGCTGTTAATCCTCTAGGTCCATGTAAAAATTGTTGTGATTATCAGTCAATAGATATTGAGTAATATGGTTTCACAGCAGTCAAAAGTTAAAAGTTAAAAGTAAGATTATAGTGGTTTAAAACTTTGAAGCTATTGTAATTTTAGGAAATTATTTCAGATTATTTACGGTGTTCTGAAAAAAGCAAATTTTAGGGTAATGCGCAATTTTGAAAGTGTGGAAAAACAGAGAAATTAAAAAAAATAATTGTTCCTTTATTTTTCTACCATACTGAGAAAAAAAGGCTAACTTTTTGAACATGATTAGCTCAAACAAGCGCACTTTTTTATACCCTAAAAATACTCAAATATTTAGGGTTTCTGAAAAAGTTTTTTATTTCAAGGTAGGAGCCAGAATCCAGCAATCCTGAAATCCGGGAAGAATAAGAATCATAGAAGAGGTAGCCAGAAGAATCTTACTCTAATTTTTTACCCCTCGAAATTCCCAAAATCCTAGATTTTTAAGCTGGAATCACCTAAAAGCTGGTACTTTATTAGTATCTATAAAATGCTGAAAGTTTTCCTAGTAAAAACTTTGATAAATAATTCAGCCAGCCCTATTTATCTATAAAATGGTTTGATAAATAATTCAGCAAATCCTATTTAGACTTTTGCAAATATTCTAATCCTAAAAATATAGCTGCGATAGTTCCACAAACACTTATATCTCCCATTAAAACTCTCTGAATAACTTCAGCAATGGGTATTAAAATTACTTCAATTTCTTCTGTAACATCAAGCTCTTGTTCTTCAGATTTAATGACATTTTCAGCAATAAATAAATGAATAGAATTAGTATCTTTAACTGGATTATCATATAGACTTGCCAATTTAATTAACTTCTCAGCAACATATCCAGTTTCTTCAGTAAGTTCTCTACTAGCAGCTACTTCAGCAACTTCTATTTTAGGATTAAAAGAACCTGCGGGTAACTCTAATAAAACTTGACCAACTCCATGTCTATATTGACGGACAAAAACAATTTCTTGTTCAACAGTTACAGGAAAAACCAGAGCAATATCTGGTCTCACATTAATAAAGAAATCATCTATAATTTTGCCATTCGGTAATTTAACTTCATCCTGTCTTACTTGACACCATTTATTATTAATTACTAACCTAGATTGTAAAATTTTCCATTTTTTTAAATCAGTCATTTCAGTTATCAGTTATCAATACCTCCTACTTAAGGTTTTATGAAAAAGTATTTTTTTAGGTAGAGAAGTTGTATTCAGCCTCCATCAAATCAGTTATAAGTTCACAGTATCTTCTACTTAATATTTTCTAAAAAAGTATTTTTTTTAGTTAGGTAAGTTGTACTCAACCTCGATAAAAATTCACTAGGAAAAAGAAATTATAGAAGAGTATTTTAATATTTTATCCCTTGATTTTTCGGGAATAAATTATTCTAGTTTTTTCGAGTTTAGCAAACAAAAATTGTGTTATACTAAATCCGGTTATCAAAAGCTACTTTTCCAAATCATTTTCAACCCTTCTGCTTTCTGCTTTACTCTTCTAATCAACCTCATATTTAAACCTGATTTATCAGTACATTAGGCAAAATTAATTACCTAATTTTATCCCTAAATTTAGAGAGAATATAGAGTTTTAATTTTAGATGCAGAGATCGACTATAATTCATCAACCAGCACTACTTAGGGTTTGCTAAAAAAGTCTTTTTTAAGGAAATCCGGTGATAGGGTAATAGGGTGATAGGGAATAAATTTTTTTGCCCAACTATGCGCCCAAAATGCTCTCTTTTTTTTTATTTTTAACCGATTTCTCACCGAACCTTACCGTGCATAAATAGCTTAAACAAGCAGAATTTTTTACACTCTAAAAAGGCTAAATTTTTTATCTGTAAACGTTTTTATGTCTAATCAGCAAGCACTACTTTAACTTAGGGTTTTCTCAAAAAAGCAAAGTGTGAATAAGCATAGGAAAACAAACAAAATAGAAGGAAAAGTTGTTCCTTTATTTTTCTGCCATAGTCGCCCCAAAATACTGACTTTTTAAAGTTTTAGACTGAAACAGGCGCACTTTATTTCAACCCTAAAAAGGTAAGCATTTCCTGCGGAATGCTGAATCCTTACCTAAAAAGATTAAAGTCTTTATTCAGATTAAAAAGCTGTAAAAAAAATCTTAACTGAACTATATTTATCAATAAACTAATCTACCTTTCTTGTTTCCTCTTCCTTCTTTTTTCCTGCCTACTCCCTACTCCACTAAATTAAAAATTTAACCACTGTATTACCATCTTTGGTGCAGGCAATAAAATTATTACCAATAAACCCAACATTAACAATCCCAAAAAGTCACGTTTATCATCTAATTCACTAACATCATTAAGAGCAGGTTCATCAGCAAGAGGAAGTAAAAATAAAAAGATTGCTAAAAATAAAAATTCCGGATTTATTAAAGCTAATACTAATAACAAAAAACGGGAAATTTGACCAATAACCATACCAGTACGTTGCCCAAACATCGCGTGTACAATATGACCACCATCAAGTTGCCCAATAGGCATTAAATTATATGCAGTAAATACTACACCTATATAACCTGCCACTGCAACTGGATGTAAATCTATACCTTTATTAGCAGTTAATTCCGCACCTAATGCCAACTTACTTAATACAGCCAATAAAAAAGAAAAAGTTGGATTTAATGAATCAATAGATAACATTCCTGAACTTTCCGATAAAGGAACTATATCAGAGTGAAATAAACCCCAAATTAATAATGGTATCGTAACTACAAATCCAGCTATCGGACCCGCTATACTAACATCAAATAAAGATTTACGATTAGGTACAGGACTTTGCATTCTAATAAATGCACCAAAAGTTCCTAAGAAAAACGGTATGGGAATAAAATATGGTAAACTACTATGAATTTTGTATAATTGAGCTGTTATATAATGACCTAATTCATGGCATCCTAAAATCAAAATCAAAGCAATGGCATAAGGCAAACCTTGAATTAACAAACTAGGGTTATATTGGATGGCTTTTTCAGAAATACCAACTATTTCTCTCGCCCCTACCAATGTAGTAGTAAATAAAGTTATTAATAATAACCCTAAAGCCAAGATTATTGGTCTTTTATATTCCTCATACTCTTGACTTTGAGTATTGCTAGAATGTGGATTAGGAACTAAAGCAAAAAAAGGCTTACCTTGAAAACTATTTTGAAATACTACTAAAAAGCGATCGCCAAATTTTCCTTTGACATTTTCTCGTACTGTTTGATAAGCTTCTTCTGGATTCGAGCGTAACTGACCTCGACAAATAACCGCTTGAGGTCTATACTCTAAATTTCGTAGATAGTAAACTGTCCAAGGAAAACAATTTCGTAGATTTATTTCCTCAGTTTTGTCTATTGCCAGTTTTGGTACAGTTTGGTTGATAGTTTCACTAGGGTCAATTTCTGGTTTACTCTGAGAATTACTATTTTCTGTTTTTGATTTATCTAACTCACTAGGAGTATAACGTCCCCATTGCAGTAATAACCAATACAAATAAGGACAAAAAATAAAGGGGATAATAACTAATCCTAGTGGCGGTTGCTTTTCACCATAAACAAAAGTCCAAGTCGTCCAGATTAAAGCTGGTGTCATCATAATCAGCCATAATATCCAAATAGGAGTGCGAGTAATTTTACTTACACTACGCTGCAACATATAATATGTAATTAACCCTAATAAAATTAATAAAAAAAGCATAATAGTTTACTGATTTTTGTCCATTTCTAATTAAATTAAGTGTAAGTCTAATTAAGTTAAGAATACTGCCTTGACACAACAGCCTTCTGTATCGAAACTTCCCCATCCCCAATGTATCCTAGAAAATATTTTTGCTTTTGCACCAAATCGGGATACTCTAGGAGGAACCTCCTATTTTATTGTAGAGAATCAGACCAACATTCTGATTGATTGTCCTGCTGATCATGAAACAAATCAAAAATTTATCATGGCACAGGGAGGAGTCAAATGGTTGTATATCACCCATCGTACTGCTATTGGCAAAGCCAAGGAGTTTCAAACAGCCTTCAAATGTGATATTCTCATCCAAGAACAAGAGGCTTATTTATTACCTGGACTAAAAGTAACAACTTTTGAGCATGAGTTTAATTTAAGTCCACATACTCATGTTTTTTGGACTCCTGGTCATTCTCCGGGTTCATCTTGTCTGTATTATTCCCGAAATCGAGGAGTATTATTTACAGGTCGTCATTTATTGCCGAATAGTCAAGGGGAACCTGTTCCGTTGCGTATAGCTAAAACTTTCCATTGGTCTAGACAACTTCAAAGTGTTAGATTCTTGATAGATAAATTTTCTACAGAAAATTTACAGTATATTTGCCCTGGTGCTAATACTGGTGCCCTGAGAGGTAAGCGAGTAATTGACTCAGCTTATGATAGGTTGGCATATTTAGATTTAGAGAATTTTAAATTTAAGTCATTATTCTGATTTACTTAACTATAGCAATCCTATTTAATTCCTATACAAAATTTTATTACTTTTAGGAAATGCTTAACTAGGAAAAGGTGAGGATTTCAGTTTTTTTATATCAATCCTAAATAGGTTGTAATATTTTTTTGATTTATAGTTTTTCCTGACAAATAATTTCATATTAATGCTTAAACATTGTCGTTATTTATAATAGATAAATTATTGGGCACTTCTCAATTTTCAAGAAAGCTAAAAAACTTTTTCAGCAAACCCTAATTACAACAGAGTAATGACTATAAAATTGATAATTATACTGCCAGTCCAAGATACTTCTACTGCCTTGCTTGAACCAAAATCATAATCTACCACCAATATTTTTGGTCAAAATAATGGCGATTTTAACTTAATAAAATCTATTTTGGCATAATTATTGTGGAATTTCAATTTAAGGATAAATTTTTTTGAGAACTTAGTTCCCTCAATTGGTAAAATAAGACTTAGCAATTAAGAATTAAAGATTACAATAGCCTATGACAACTGTTACTACTTATCCTAATGCCCCAGATTTATCTCCTGATGATTATTTAGTTGTTGGTTTAGCAACTTGCTTTGTTAAAGAAGATGGAGAAGTTTATCAAGTAAAAATTGTTGAACCAATACCCTCAGCAGCTCTCGAAGCTATTGTTAAAGGAATACCAACCTCTTATGAAATAGCTTGTGGGACAACTTTGGGTAAAGTATTATCTGGAGAAACACCAATACTACCTACAGATTTTCCTCCAGAAGCTCAATTTTCTGATAATTTTGCAGATAGAGCGATCGCTGCTACTCGCACATATAAAATTCATCCAGAAGCTGAGTCTTTAATTCCTCTAGGAAGTTATTATGATCAACTAAATTATTCTTTAGAACGTAAGCGAATATTAAATGCCGAAAATATTGTCAGTTCAGAAGACAATGTGAAGCAACACGAATATACTCACAAAGTTCTTTAATTATAAAATTATTTAGCTTTCAGCTATCAATTTCAGCTATTGTTTTTAGTTGGATTGGAGACAACCACTTTATTAATTCGGTTATCTCTAAATCTAAATATATAATTCAGCTCAAAAAAATATAATATATTTATCTAAACCTTTCCCTTAGGGTTGATATATTATTACTAATATGGCAATCCTAAATAGTTGGTGATATTTTATCGTATGATTTTGGTATCCCAAGCAGAACAAAAGTTGAATTTAAAAAAACAAACCAGTTTTTCATCAAGTTTATTTCGGAATAATGACAACTTTCAAACGATCAAATTTTGGCATCTCAATAATCTTATTTGTTAGGTTTATAGATCGTAACAACCAGTGCTATAAATCACTTATGATTTAGTTAGTATATCTGACAGCTAATAGCTATGTCGCAATACTCTGAAAAAATGCTTACCTTGTTGAAATAATTTTTTTTATTAAGTAAGAATTAGCAAAAATTACAGTCATCTAAAATTAGGTATTTAATTATGATAAAACTTTATGGTGGCGCTCGTAGTCGAGCCTCAATTATTCATTGGTATCTTGAAGAAATAGAAGCTAGCTACGAATTTATCACTCTTGATATGCAGTCAGAAGAACATCTCAAAGCAGATTTTTTAAATATTAATCCAATGGGAAAAGTACCTGCTATTGTAGATGAAGAATTTAAACTTTGGGAGTCTGGCGCTATTTTATTATATTTAGCTGAAAAATATGGTAAAATGCCTGATTCTTTAGAAAAGAAAGCCGAAATTTTTCAGTGGGTATTATTTGGTAATGCTACTCTCGGACCGGGAATTTTTATGGAAGCAACTCGCGAAAAAGAAACTCCCCGTTTATTAACTCCATTGAATAAAATTTTCGAGAATCAACCTTATTTAATGAGTGAAGAATTAAATGTAGCAGATGTAGCAGTAGGTTCAATTTTAGCCTATATTCCGATGATGTTAAAATTGGATTTAACTTCTTATCCTGCTGTTTTAGAATATATTAAACGAATTTCTGAAAGACCAGCTTTTCAAAAGACAATTGCTAATCCTTCTAAATAATTAATAATGAATAATGGATAATTAATAATTACCTCTGATCAAAACTGAGAGGATGAGAATAAAGTACAGAAATTTTACCAAAAGAAAGAGGTATAAAGCCTCCCGTCTTAAGCAAGGAGATGAAAAAAATTAACTCAGTATTCAGTATTTCAAGTCTCCAAATTTAGCCAGATGTTTACTCTCTACTGATAACTGAACTGAAATGACTTCTTTTCTTTTCTATTTTTAAAAGCAGAGACTTTGAATCTGTGATGATTTAATTATCAATTATCAACCTATCCCACTATTCTAAAAATACTTATTTATTTGAGTAAAATTTACCAGAAAAGCTTGATTTCTTGTTTTTAGTCATCACAATACTGATTAAACTTTTTAGCAAAAACATTATTAGACATCTTCAGAAAAGAGGGAACGCTTAACTGGGAACGCTTAACTGGGAACGCTTAACTGGGAAGAATAATTGATAATTTCTGGATCGGAATTGATTTTAATTTTTATTTATGGAAAGGTCTATTAGTAGGACAGCTTAAATTATTAGAGTTGTTTGGAAATAAAAAATTAAAATGCTAAAAAGCTTACTATATAAAGCTTTCAGGATTTTAGAGACAAATGTCGCTATAAACCTTTACCGATAGGGGTTTTAGCCATTTTTTGGACTGAGTTCCCAACAACTCTATTAATTATTAATTATTAATTATTAATTATCTACATAGCTATCAGCTTCCCAAATTATCATTTTAGCAATATTGCTAATAATAGAATAATTTAGAATGGAAGCTAATAGCCATATTTAGAGAATTTATTTTTATCTGAAACCTACTGCTGCTTGCCAAACAAAAGCTAGCAACAAGAAGAAAACAGGAATTACTGGTAAAACATCAACTAACGGATCAAAAATTGAATAAGCTTCAGGCAACTTTGCCAATAACATTGCTAATTCCATAAAATCAACCTACCTTTTTCCACAAAAAAATTTTATGATATTAAGTATATCTTAAAGATGAGCCATTAACATAAAAGTTTATCTACTCAATTCTAAACTCTCAACTAATAAAAATATTGGCCTTGCTAAATGCGACGATATATTTTTGAGGGACAAAAATATCTTAAAACTTGAAATAGTGAATTAAATGCTTAAGCATTTATACTAACTAGGAATAATACAAAATCTTGGGACTTAATCAAGCTAAAATGTATACCATTAATTTGGACGGAATATTGAATAAAGTAAAAAATGTCTAAGCAAGAACCAAATCAGTGGTTGAAGTGGATATGTTCAAGTCAAAATTTTGATGAATTAGTTCAAAACTATGACCAATGGGCAGATATATATGAAACAGATATTGAGGAAGTATGGAAACCAGTACCTTAAAGTTGGGAATTTACTTTAATAATGCACAATGTAACAATATTGGGAGCTGGAAAAATTGGATCGGCGATCGCCAAGCTCTTACATTACAGTGAGGATTATACCATACTGGTTGGTGATAGAGAACCTCAAGCTTTAGAAAACTTAACAGCATCTTGGCCAGTCAATACTTTTGTTATAGATGTGACTGATGAAACTGCTTTGACAAAAAAACTAGAAGGCCAAGATTGCGTTGTCTCTGCTTGTTCCTATGAGGTAAATCCTATTATTGCCCGTGCTGCTGCTCAAGCTGGAGTTAGTTATTTTGACCTAACTGAAGATGTAGAAACTACCAATGCAGTTCGCTCTATTGCGGAAACAACTTCTAATAATTCTATTTTTGTACCCCAATGTGGACTAGCTCCTGGTTTTATCGGTATCCTTGCCCATCACTTGTGTAGTAATTTTGACAAACTTGATGCAGTAAAAATGCGTGTGGGTGCTTTGCCCCAATACCCATCTAATATGATGATGTACAACCTCACCTGGTCTACAAAAGGTCTAATTAATGAATACTGTAATCCTGGAGAAGCTATTCTTAATGGTTGTAAAATTGAAGCATTACCTTTAGAAGAAGTAGAGCATTTTTCTGTAGATGGAGTAAATTACGAAGCATTTAATACTTCAGGTGGTTTAGGAACTCTTTGCGAAACTCTTGAAGGCCAAGTTCAGACCCTTAACTATAAGACGATCCGTTATCCTGGTCATCAATATCTAATAAAATTTTTAACCAATGAATTAGGTTTAAGCGATCGCCGGGAACTGCTGGAAGAAATATTGGAAAATTCTATCCCTATTACTAAGCAAGATGTGGTAATTATCTTTTGTACAGTAACTGGTTGGAAAAATGGTCATCTTCAGCAAATTAGTGATGTCCGCAAAATTTATCCCCTTAATTTGTATGGAGAAAACTGGAGTTCTATCCAGCTTACAACTGCTTCCTCTCTTTGTGCTGTATTAGATATGTATCTTAATGGAAAAATTACCCACAGTGGTTTCCTTAAACAAGAGGATATTAGCTTAGATACCTTCCTGAACAATCGTTTTGGTTGTTACTATGCCCAGAAAGATAGAAATCTAGTAGCTCCTGGTATATAATTAATTTTGACCTAAAAATTTGGGTAGTTCGGCCTCCTAATTTTCATAGAATAAAAAAAGAAGATTCTGTGGGATATTGATAACTGAAATGAACTATATACAAAAATCCTATTTGTATTGTGAAAATATCGTCCTATCTACCTTGATTTATAAATCTCGATTTTGACTGCCTTTTTTACCAGAGTCTAACCAAATCGAAATCGAAATCCAAGCCAATACCAAAACTAAAGCAACTATACCAAATTCTGCCACCCAACTGACTAATTTTTCCAGAGGTACAACTTGTCCCACAAAAAAGGATAAACTTACCATTGTTAATGCCCAAATAGTTGCACCCGCAAAATTACATAATAAGAATTTCCAATAAGGCATTTGAGCTATGCCAGCGAAAGGTCCAGCAAAAATTCGTAACAAAGTAACAAACCTACCAAAGAATACTGCCTGAGCTGCATTTTTACTAAACTGATTTTTCACATCTATCAGTTTTGTTTCCTGAACCCGAAATATTTTACCTAACCGCAACATCAATGGCCAACCGCCATACTTGCCAACCAAATATCCACAACTATCTCCAAATACAGCACCCATAATAGCACAACTCAATACATATTTATAAGTCAATTCTCCATTACCAGCCAGAAATCCACCTACAAGTGTTATGGTCTCTCCAGGTAAAGGGATGCCTGCATTTTCTAAGGCTATTCCTAAAAAAACAGCTAAATAACCATATTTATGGGCTATAAACTGAATTGTTTCTAAGGATACAAACTCTAAAGACATTAGACGTTAAACTATAAACATAATCAATAAATTTATCATTTTTTATATTTTACTATCAGGTTAAGTGCTTAAACAGAATTAATTGTGTATTAACTTTATTACTATATCAAGTTTAGAGACGAAATGATATACAAATAATTTTGCATTACTACTTAGTTTAATCTCTCAGGAACTTCTTTATTAGTTCAATCATCTTTATCTAAAGGAGATATCTTGGGGATACGAAAATCTCATACAATTTTGACAAAGCTACCCGACCAATTCTATATAGAAGTTCCTATATTGAGGTTAGGGGAAGTTTTGAGCTTTTCTAACAATAAAAGAAAAAAGTTATCAAAAGAATAAGGGAAATGCTAATGATTTTAGATTAGATAAATAAATAGACATCTCCAAAAATAAAAAGTAAAATCAATTCTTCCCTGTTCCCAGTTAAGTGTTCCCTCTTTGATATGGAGATATCTAATGAGTAGGAGAATTTTTGGGTTGAGATTCTGTGGTATTAATTTTCAGTTTCACAAAATATTAGAAAATTTATTACCTTTAAATTTCCTACTTAAACAAAAGGAAAACTTAACTATTAACACTTTGGCAATCAAACAATATGTGTAACTAATTTTCGCTGACTAACTTAGATTTCTGGAATAACATCAAAAATTTTTGATGTTATGTTAATTAGGGTTTGCTGATTGATCGGGAACCGTAAAAGTCTTTTAGTAGCAGGGAAAAGCCAGAATCCAGCAATCAATCCAGCCATCCAGCAATCCAGAAGGAATAAGAATAACAGAAGAGGTGGTCAGAAAAGTTATCCCTTGATTTACGGTTCCCGAAAAATCAGCTAATTATGCTAGAAAATCCTAGACTTTTTAGCTTTCAAGACTGAAAAGCTGGTACTTTTGACCTACCTAAAAATCCTAAAAGGTTTATCTGTAAATGCTTTTATCAATAATTCAGCCAGCTCTAATTAGAATCTAGAAACTATTTGTCATACTGTCATACTCCCGATTTTTTTTACTTTACGGCAAACAAAAAAAGTAAACTTCTTCTTTTCAATTAATGGTGATACCTATGAAAATTCTTGATAATAATAACTATCTTATTTTTACCCCCCAACACTCCTTAAACTTAGCTGAAGCAGATAAGATGAAGAATAAATTTATATCTCTTCTAGGAAAAGGATGTAATCTTTGGATTATTGATATGAAAAATGTTCAATTTATCGATAGTTCTGGTTTAAGCGCATTAATTATTGGTTTCAAGATAGCTCGTGAACATGGTTATCGTTTAGTTATTTGTAACTTGAGTCCCACAGTTAAGTTAGCTTTTGAGATTACTCAGTTAGATAGAGTTTTTCAAATTTTCAATAATCTTGATGATGTTTTTTCGGAGTATGAGTTAGAATTAGCAACAGCTTAGTTAATCACTTACTTAACTTTTAGCTAATTACAGAAATTAGCACACTGATAAAATACAAAAATTATTGCTTTTTAATAGTAATAATTCTGCAAATAATAAAAAAGAAAATAACTAGCTAACTAACTAACTAACTAACTAACTAACTAACTAACTAACTAACTAACTAACTAACTAACTAACTAACTAACTAACTAACTAACTAACTAACTAACTAACTAACTAACTGTAAGTTCAGTAATTTGAGAGATAATTAGGACTAAAGCCATGAACGCTATTGGTAGGGTGCGTTTGGCGTTCCGCAAAGCTCGGCTTTATATGTCGTCGGCTCAAGCGCCGAAACGCTACGCGGCGACATATAAAGCGCACAAGGCACAAAGCACCAATACTCCATATATAGTGCCTCCCGTGTAAGTCCTGATAATATTTTTAGATAATCAGCTCAGATGCTAATTTTAATGCCAACCGAGCTGATTTTATGCTTTGTAATTAATCAAATCAGTATTTTCTGGAAATTAATTAAAACTATCGAAATACCATTTTCAATTCTGAACTTTATACTTAATATTGACAGAGAAATATTTACTATAACTCTGACCAGAAGTAATCATTCATCTATCAGCTACGAGTTATAAACTCACTTTTATACTGAAGGAGAAATTAGCCTAATAGCGATAATTAAAATTTAGTGTTTGCCTAACATTCCGCAGAACAGAAAAAGACCATGAGCTAGCTTTAGTAAATTATTTTCAAAAGCTGAATGCTAACAACCAAAGTCAAAGTCAAAAACTTTTTTGTACATTTCTCTATCAAATTTATTACCTATTTCTTATTCCCGACTTGATAAAAAAAATCTATGAATTTTCCACCATATTTGCTAAAATTAAGCATTGCCAAATGTGGGCATTTTCACAGAAGAATTAGATTGACTAGAGCCAAAAGCAGGTAAGTCCAGACCAGTTGCTCGACGATTTTTAACTGCTAAACGATAACTAACACTTTGTAACTCTGCATGAAGTTGACGGTTTTCTTTCTGCAACATTTCAACTTTTTCTAATACTTCAGCAAGTCGCTCAGAAAATTTCTGACGATAAACTTCTGGTAATTCTTGTACCACTTGTTCCAACATTTGGGAGCGGTCTGTTAATTCTTGTACAGAATGACGGAGATTATATATTTCTGCATCTCGTTCAGAAATTTGTTCTTGATAAAAAGTTACTTGTTTTTCAACATCGTTTAGCTGTTCCTTTAAACTTTGCATTTGAGACTGGAAACGTTCAGGAACAGTAGATGTTGGTACAATACTTGTATTTCCCTTAACTAAACGAAAAAGTTCTTGAGACAATTGTTGAATTAATTGGTCTCGCATTTGTAATTCTTCATTCAGACGATACACTTCAACTTGAAGTTGTTGGGAATTTAACTTTTGCATCTGATTCACTTTAGTTCTGCTCCTACCTAATTGTTGAGTAATTTCTTAATATGTTGTAAATTTAAAAATACTGTAGCCTTTCTGATTATAATTATAGATTACTGGCAGTGAAAAGAGCTAGACCTCGCCCTGACTTATTAAATCTCAAAGTATTCATAAATAAATATATTAGATTTTACTACAGTCTGATTTATCCGGAACCGTAAAAGTATCAACTTTGGGGATGCTCTGGTACGGTTCCCGAAAAATCAAAAATTGAGCATTTTAGGCTAACTAAGACAGAAAAATTAAGGAACTATTTTTTCAACCACCTCCTTGGTGATTCTCCTAAATTTTCACTCTTAACTACTCTCGACTGCTTATCTAAACAAAAAGATTTTACTCAGCCAACTCTAGATTCAATTCCTAATGTGAATTTGATTTTTTAGTAGTTTATTATAGTAGTGCTAGACAAACTTTAACAAAACTAGGAGAGAGGACAAGATGCTTTTAGCTCTTTGAGTTAAGCCAAAACCTTAATACTTACCTAGAACCCGGGCTAATATAGGAAATTTTGTCAGAGCAAAAAACAATTATTAGGAAAATAAACCCGGTTTCTTGTCTACTAGCTAAGTAAGTCCTAAGTCTTAAAGTTTAAGATACTACTATTCTACCGAAGCTAATGCTGGTTCTGATGATTCTTGACTATCTGTTTGAGCAGTTTTAGGTACTCCCTGTTTCACCGTCAAGTAGCGAATAACTTCTTCACTTAAACGCATTGCCCTTTCCAGAACTGCTATTTGATGAGGTGGACCTTGATAGTTCATCTGGATATATGTACCTTCACGATGATTATCAATCTCATAAGCTAAACGACGCTTACCACGATGTTGAATATCTAGATCATAAGCACCTTGTTCCTGTAATATATCTTTATATTTTGTAATTGTCTGCTCTACTTGCTCATCAGTCAGATCAGGACGCAAGATATACATTGTTTCGTAAATGAATGGTCTCATAGAAATAATCTCCTTTTGGACTATGTGGCTTCTGCTAAAATTTAAGATTTAGAAGAAGCAAGGACATTTAACCTTACCAAATTTTTGCCAAAAATCCTAGTGCTAATATCAAAAATTTTTAGCGGACTTGCATATAAACAGCATCAGAGATAGTTGGTATTTCTGCGTAACGTCCCATTGCTGACTGAACTACTGTATAGATAAATGAGGCCAAAATTCCTAAAAATATCATACTAGAAAGAGTTTCCAGAACAAATATTCCTAAAACCCCTCCCAGTGTTGATAAAATCAGACCACACAAAATCAAAACAATGTCTAACAAAATTGCCTGCATGGTATTAAAACGAATAAAATGAGATATGTTATCATTTCTCACTACCAGTAAAAACAGAGCAAAGAAAACAATTAACCCAAAAAAAGGTATACCTTGGTAAATCTGTAACAAAGGTGTAAGAGGAATAAAAATTAGTTGTAGGGGAGGAAACTGTTGAAATAAGTATCTCCCATATACTAATCCATCTAGTAAAGGTAATAGGTAAGGTAAACTAGCAAAAATTCGGTCGGGAATCGTTGTGGAACCGCGCCAAGTCATTATAAAGTTCTCCTAAATTTAGTGATATATAAATAAATACACTTATAGATTTAGGATAGCGCATTGATAGATATATTATAGTGTCAAAATAGTTAGTCCAACTTGAAGATTTAGTCCTTAATAACTCTCAGAAAGCTCCAAATTTTGATTTATTAAATCAAACAAAAAGATTTTTCTGTATAGTAATGGTATGAAATAAAAAAAGAATATTCGGCACAGAAGTAAAACCGTTTAACTAAAGTGCTTTCAAACAAAACACTGCTAAACAATTCACCACCATTACTATGCAAGAGTACCATAAAAAGAAATTATTCTACACTGGCAATACGGAAACCCATTTGACATTCATATTGATCTGGTTGAGTATCTGTTAACTTAGGAACTGGATGACCACAACGTAGTCGATCGCCTGTCCAACGAGGTTGACCACTTTGATCTGCTAATAAACAACTTTGACAAACTCTTTGAGGAGCAATAAGTTGATTTTCCATTAAAATAACTAACATTACTATACCTCCAGGAATATCTCATCTCGTATCTATATTTTAAGCTGAGACTATTGTCGAAATAAGGAAATTGCTACAGAATTTAATACTTAGGAAAGATTTTATAATCAAATATTAGATTGATTTGTATTACTTCTTACTTTCTTCCTACTAAAGATTACCTTTTATGTAATTAGGGTTTGCTGAAAAACTCTGTTGGTGAAGGTATAAAATAGGTATGGGGGAAATAGGCAATAGTTCTATATGTTAACTTTCTAGATTTTTGTAAGTTGTCTGAGTAAAAATCCAGAGTTTTAAAGATTAATTTAGTAACTTTTTGGCACTTTAGGTTAGTCTTCAAACAAGATATAGGCAGAAAAATTATCCCTTGATTTTTCTGATTTCTCGGGAACCGTGTACCTTCTTTATAACTCTATATTCCTCTTAAGTCTTAACTACTCTATGCTCCTTACTCCCTGTATTGCCAAAAATACTTTTTCAGCAAACCCTAATTAATAAGTAATACCAGCATCTTTCATTCTTTGTAATGCTTCATAAATTCTTTCTTCTTCTACTGTTAATGCTATGCGAAAAAAACCTTCTCCAAATGCACCATATCCATTTCCAGGAGGTACAATAATACCACATTTTTCTAGTAAAAGAGTGACAAATTCTTGGGATGTATAATTTTGGGGAACCGGAACCCATACATATAAACTGGCTAAAGTTGGTTTAATCGGAAAACCCAAAGATTGCAAACCTTTAATCAGAATATCTCTTCTTTTTTGATAAACTGCTACTAAACTCTGTAAGTCTTCTTCAGTAGTAGAAAAAGCAGCGATCGCCGCTTTTTGAATTGCTTTAAATACTCCAGAATCTACATTAGATTTAACTTGACTTAAACCTAAAATTCCTAAACTATTTCCTACTACAAAACCAATACGCCATCCTGTCATATTGTAGGATTTAGATAAACTATGAAATTCAATTGCTATATCTTTCGCCCCAGGAACTTGTAAAATACTAGGAGGTTTATAACCATCATAAGCCATTTCCGAATAAGCATTGTCGTGGCATAATAATATATCATAATGCCGACAAAAATCTACCAATTCTTGAAAAAATTCTAAAGTAGCTATAGCACCCGTAGGATTATTAGGATAATTAACCCATAATAACTTAGCTTTTTCAGCTACCTCTGGAGGAATAGTTTTGATGTTTGGTAAAAATCCATTTTCTGCCCTAAGCTCCATTGGGTAAGGTTGACCCTCAGCAAAAATTGTTGAAGTACGATAAACTGGATAGCCAGGGTCAGGAATTATGGTATAATCTCCTGGATTGACAAAGGCTAAAAAAGTATTGTGAATGGACTCTTTAGAACCTATTGAAGAAATTACTTCTGTTTCTGGGTTTAAATCATTAATACCAAACCTACGTTTCATCCAATCTGCTGCTGCTTGTCTATATTCTTTTAGACCTTTGTAGGGGGGGTAATGGTGATTTGTTGAGTCTTGAATTGCCTCATACATTGCCTCAAGAATGTGATTGGGTGTAGGCTGGTCTGGGTCTCCTATCCCCAAATTGATAATATCAACTCCTCTTTCTATTAATTCATTTCGTTTATGTTCAATTTTAGTAAATAGATAAGGTGGTATTTTTTCTAGTCTTTTGGCAAGCTGCATTATCTAGGAATCCTTTTTTTTAGTTGTAAGATTTTGGAGGTAGTTAGGAGTTATGAGTCATAATCTTAATGGTTTTATCTGAAAATAAACTATAGCAATCCTATTTGGTTCATGTC
>NZ_JAYKGW010000196.1:0-5522 GCF_035285525.1 Okeania sp.
ATGCATTTTCTTAAGCACCCCAACAGAGGTGATGAGTGATGAATTTTTCCACTATTGTTCTATACGCAATAGTTAATGCATTTTCTTAAGCACCCCAACAGAGGTGATGAGTGATGAATTTTTCTAACTATTGCGCAAATGAGAAGTTTCATTTTCTTAAGCATCCCAACAGAGGTAATGAGTGATGAAATTTTCCCACTATTGTTCTATACGCAATAGTTAGTGCATTTTTTTAAGCACCCCAACAGAGGTAATGAGTGATGAATTTTTCCCACTATTGCGTATAGAGCAATAGTTAATTCATTTTGTGAAGCACTCGCTAGAGGGGATGAGCGGACATTAGTAAGTCTTATTGGCGGAACATTTCTACACCGAAAACTCAGTCATATATTACTTTAGTACAGGTAATTTGGGTTTGAGGAGTATGAGAAACAGAAATCACTGCTACTACTTTTAACTTGCGTGTAGCGATATACTTCCTCAAGATTATAATTCTATATAGTTCAATCAGATCAACATTTATCAATTATAAACTCGTGTACTTTTCTTCTTCTTTCTTACTGCTTCAAAAAATACTGAACTGAACTATATTGGATTATAATTTAGTAACAAACAATCTAGGAAAATCTTAGCAATATGGAAAAAGTTGAAATGGTAAATAAACAACCTCAACAACTAGCAGTAACTACTGGATTTTTAGACCAAGTAGCAATAGAAAATGAAACTATTTGTTTAAGCGGATGGGTTATCTCTTTTGAGTCTGAACCTGTGACTAATTTTAAGATTTTATTTGGTAGTAAACAATTAACAGAATTTTCATTAACTCAAGGTATTCCTAGTCCTGCGGTTAAGAAAGCTCATCCAAATATTTCTGCTGCTACTAATGCTCGGTTTATTATTAGGTTGCCGATGAATAAAGAGCGGCAAGAGGAATTTAAAGATGCTCTAATTATTTTAATTCCTTTAGTAGAAAATCGTGAGGGAGAACCTCTGTTAAATGCTGTTACTCCAGCTTTATCTTCTGCGATTAAAACACCAAAAGCAGATAATATACCAACTACTACTCCGCAAGTAGAATTGATTTCTGTTCATGTACCAAAAGCTGCTGGAACTGCTTTTAGACAGATTTTATTACAGGTTTATGGAACTCAAGGAGTTCTGACTGATAAAACTGATATGTTTGAAGAAAATATGCCAGCTAGTATTCATTGGCAAACTAAGGTTATTGAGGGTCATTTTCGAGCTGGTAAATACGATGAATTATTTCCTAATGCTAAGAGAATTACATGGTTTAGAGAACCAGTTCGGCGGTTAATTTCTGATTATTGTTTTCGTCATATATCTAATCCAACAAAAGACCATCTAAATAAAGACAAGTTATTAAAGTTTGCTCAAGGTAATAGTAATTTGATGGCTTATTGTGTGAATGGTAAGTCTCTAGATTATTTTGATTTTGTGGGAATTACTGAATATTTTGCTGAGGATTTATTGGCATTGAAAAATCTTTTGGGTTGGTCTGATTATGAGGTGGTTTATCAAAATAGAAATCCTTATCCAGAGTATGTTCAGTTTCAAAAGGAAGTTTTTTCAGATCAAAAGTTAATGGATAAATTAGCATCAGCTAATAGTCAAGATATGGAACTTTATGCTGCTGCTTTGAAATTAGCTGAAGGAAGAAGGAGGAAGGAGGAAGGAGGAAGTGCTATTAGTTTACTAGAGAAAGATATAGTTAATTTGGATCGGCATCTGGTTACAGAAAAAACAGAGTTATTACCAACATTTGGTTCTCTTGATAAGGCAGAATTTGATAATGAAGAATTACGACTTGTAGGTTGGGTGGTTTCTCCTGATTCTGGGAAAGTAAAAGGTTTCAAATTAACTATTGGAAATACTAGAATAGAAAAGTTTGAAGCTGCTTTAAATTTGCCTAGTCCAGATGTGAAAAAATTGCGCCCCGATCTGAATAATTCTGGTCAATCTAGATTCCGTATTAAGGTACTTCTAAGTCAAGAACAAATTTTACAATACCAAAATTCTCAGATTGGTTTAATTCCTATTTTTAAAGATGGTGAAGGTAAGGTTTTATTGAAAGGGTTGGGTAATTCCAAAACAGCTACTTTTTCTGAAGCTCCCCAAGTTTCTGAACAACCAAAACTTATTGCTCCAATTGAAACAATTACAACAGTAGGTCATTTAGATCAAGTAACAATTTCTAATCAAAGTTTAGTTATATCTGGTTGGGTAGGTTCTCATAATTTTGGTTCTGTAGAGGGTTTTAAGGTTGTTATTAATGGTGAAAAATTTGCTTCTTTTGCCAAAAAATTAGGTTTACCGAGTCCAGATATAGCAAAGGCTCGTCCTAAACTTAATAATGCTAAAAGTTCTCGGTTTCGCCTGGAAGTTTCTCTCTCTCCAGAACAACTTCAGAACTGTGAAAATTCTCTAATTTCTCTAACTCCAATATTTCAAGGAAAAGAAGGAAATATTCTGTTTAAATTATTTAAACCTTCTCTATCTATTCCTGATGATAAATATATAGGTGGGGGCAAAAATAATTTTATTCCCAGAAGCTTTAAATTTTTAGGCAATTTTATCCAGAATGTCGGTCTTCAACCCACTGCTGAAGTTTTAGAAATTGGTTGTGGAATTGGGAATATTGCTTATGGTCTTTCCTATTATTTAAAATCTCCAGGACGTTATGCAGGATTTGATTTTTCTGAGGAGTTAATATCTTGGGCGCAGCAAAATATTACTACTGAAAAACCTCATTTCAAATTTAGTCGGATAGATTCAGATTTGCAACTTCCCGATGATGAGAAAAGTTTTGATTTTGTCTTTATTAATGCTCGGTTTACTCAGGTGGGTGGAAGTGAAGTTCGTAATTATTTAGAGCAGGTTTATCGAGTTTTAAAACCGGGTGGTCGTCTGTTATTTAATTGTTTTTTGGTTAACCAACAGTCAGAGAAATTAATTGCTCAAGGAAGGAGTTCTCAACCTCTTGTTCATCGACTTCAGGAAGGTTTTGCTAAGGACAAAAATGCTATAGAAAAAGGTATGGGTTTTCTGGAGTCTTTATTGTTGGAGTGGGTGAATAATGCTGGTTTTAATATGTTAGGAAAATCCTATGGTTCTTGGTGTGGTAGAATTGGTTGTACAAGTTATCCAGATATGTTGATTGTTGAGAAGGAAGAAGTAAGGAAGTCAGAAGTCAGAAGTCAGAAATCAGAAGTTGGTATTAGAAAGGAAGAAGTTAAGAAGTTAGAAGTTGATGTTGAGAAATCAGAAGAAAGTCAGTCAGAAGTTAGTATTCAGAAGCAGGAAGAAGTTGCGAAAATAATTCCTGAAACTACTCCTTCTATTTCTCCTTTACTTACAGAAATAATGGCTGATTTGGAAAAGTCTAAAACAGATATTCAAGAAATGGAAGCTGATTTAGAAAGGTTCAAATCTAGAAAGAAAAATACTTCTAATAAAAATTTATCGGAGTTGGAAGCACAAACTCCTATGAAAAAAAAAAGTATAACTGAGGAGATAGAATTAGATACTATTTTGTCTGGGGTTAAAGACCAAACCCCGACGGTGGAAACAATTTCTAAACCAGTAGAAAAAGTTACTATTTTGTCTGGGGTTAAAGACCAAACTCCGACGGTGGAAACAACTTCTACACAAGTAGAAAAAGTTACTATTTTGCCTAAGTTAAGAGACAAAAATTCTGAAGCAAAAGAACAAGAATTATTAGGTTTATCAGGAGTAACGGTTGAAAAGTTTTGGGAAATTATTAATCCAGTAATTTCAAACATAGATGGAAAAAGAGATGTTTCTCAACCTGCTATTAGTATTCTGACTCCTACTTGGAATTCTTCTTTAGATTGGTTTGTCGAAACAGTTTTAAGTGTTTTAAACCAATCTATTATTAACTGGGAATGGTGTATTGTTGATGATTGTTCTAAACAAGAAGAAATTAAAAATGTTCTGGTAGGTTTAGCAGAAAAAGAACCGAGAATTAAAGTTCTACTTTCTGAAGAGAATGGTAATATTAGTGCTACGACAAATAAAGCTTTAAAAATGGCTACAGGAGAATTTATTTGTATGTTAGACCATGATGATACTCTCGCACCTACCGCTTTAGAAGATAGTTTAAATAAGTTAGCGGAAGGATTTGATGTGGTTTATTCTGATGAAGATAAAATTGATTTTTCTGGATTAAATTATGTCGTTCCATTTTTTAAACCTGACTGGTCTCCTGAATATTTTCGTGGTGTAATGTATGTTGGTCATTTATTATGTGTACGTCGAGAAATAGCTTTAGCTGTTGGAGGTTTTAACAGTCAGTTTGATGGGGTGCAAGACTATGAGTTTATGTTACGAGTTTCTGAGCAAACTAATAATATTGCTCATATTCCTAAACATCTTTATCATTGGCGACAAGTGAGGGGAAGTTTATCTGGAGATCCTGATGCTAAACCGGGTATTGAAAAAGTACAACAAGCTGCGGTTAATGCTCATTTACAAAGAGTTGGTTTACCAGCAAAAGCGGAACCTGGTTTGGGTAGACATTTGGTAAATATTAATCCTTTCCCAAGAAAGAATTTTCCTTTGATGAGTTTGATTATTGCTTCTCCTAATATTTCTGAAAGTCTCAATCAATGGTTGGAAAAATTCTTGTCTCTTTCTATTTATCCCCAAAATGAAGTAATTATAGTTGGTGAGAATGTAGAAAAAGATGTAATTAAAAATCCTCATGTGAAGGTTTTAAGTTTATCGGATAAGTTCACTTATTCTCGTGCTTATAATTTGGGTGCAAAAACTACTAAAGGTGAATATTTTGTTTTTCTAAATACTGATTTAGAACCTACAGTTAATGATTGGCAAAGACATCTTTTATATTATGCTGAACAACCGGATATTGGTGCTGTGGGAGGATTTTTAGTTGCGCCTAATGGAACTGTTCAACACGCAGGTATTGTGTTAAGAAAGTCGGAAAAAGTTAATTATGTGATGCAAGGTTTTCCGACTAATGATTATGGTTATGCAGGTTCTTTGGTTTGTGCAAGAGAGGTGTCTGCTGTGAGTAAAGATTGTTTGATGGTGAGTCGGAAAAATTTTGAGTTAGTTGGAGGTTTTAATAAGTATTATCATTCTAATTATCCGGATGTTGATTTATGTTTGAAGTTGCGAAAAGAAGGTAAACAAATTATGTTTACTCCTCGTTGTGTTTTAATTAACCGTAAGTCAGAGGAAGATATACAGGAAAATTATGATTTTCTTGATTATGAGTTGTTGTTAGAACAATGGCAAGTTAATCTGGAGTTGGGAGACCCTTATTATAATCCTAATTTTGATGTTGAAAAGAATGATTATTCTGTCTGGAAGAAGGAAGACAAGGAAGACTAAGGAAGACTAAGGTAGACAAGGTAGACAAGGTAGACAAGGTAGACAAGGTAGACAAGGTAGACAAGGTAGACAAGGTAGACAAGGTAGACAAGGTAGACAAGGTAGACAAGGTAGACAAGGTAGACAAG
>NZ_JAYKGW010000197.1:0-11389 GCF_035285525.1 Okeania sp.
ATCAACGATATTTTCCTTCCTGATTCCTTTATCTGTTAATGCTTTTATATTTCATCAGCCAACTCTATTTCCAAGAAATTATCAAGTTATGTTTGCCAAATATTCCGTAGTAACAAAAAAGATTATCAATGATATTTTACTTCCTTTTCCTTATCTATCTGTTAATGCTTTTATATTTCATCAGCCAACTCTATTTCCAAGAAATTATCAAGTTATATTTGCCCAATATTCCGTAGTAACAAAAAAGGTTGTCAATGATATTTTACTTCCTGATTCCTTTATCTGTTAATGCTTTTATATTTCATCAGCAAATTCTATTTCCAAGAAATTATCAACGATATTTTCCTTCCTGATTCCTTTATCTGTTAATGCTTTTATATTTCATCAACCAACTCTATTTCCAAGAAATTATCAAGTTATGTTTGCCAAATATTCCGTAGTAACAAAAAAGATTATCAATGATATTTTCCTTCCTTTTTCCTTATCTATCTGTTAATGCTTTTATATTTCATCAACCAACTCTATTTCCAAGAAATTATCAAGTTATATTTGCACAATATTCCGTAGTAACAAAAAAAGATTGTCAATGATATTTGACTTCCTCCTTCCTTCTTCCTGATTCCTTCTTCCTTAAACTTATAAAAAATGCGCTTAAAATCTCTCGACGTATTTCGTGGAATTACAATTGCTAGTATGATTCTTGTTAATAACCCAGGCAATTGGAATTATGTTTATCAACCCTTACTTCATGCAAAATGGCATGGTTGTACACCCACAGATTTAATATTCCCTTTTTTCTTATTTATTGCAGGCGTAGCTATGACTTTTTCCCTGTCAAAATACACCGATAAAAATAAACCTACTCCACAAATTTATCAAAGAACTTTCCGGCGATGCTTAATACTTTTCCTATTAGGTTTACTCCTAAATGGCTTTCCTAACTACAACTTAAATACTATTAGAATAATGGGAGTATTACAACGTATTAGTTTAGCCTACCTTTTTGCAGCAATAGCCATTCTTAACCTTTCCCGAAAACAACTTTACTGGCTTTCCGCTACACTACTAATTGGATACTCAATAGCCATGCAATTAATACCCGTTCCTGGTCATGGTATTGGCAACCTTTCCCCAGAAGGAAACCTTGGTGCTTATATTGACCGACTCATTCTTACCCAACAACATTTATGGGCAAACAAACCTTATGACCCAGAAGGATTATTTAGCACTTTACCCGCCATAGTAACTGTTTTGATTGGTTACTTTACAGGAGAATGGCTCAAAAGTCAATCAATCAAAAGTCGTACCAGTTTAAACTTAGTAATTTCTGGTTTAATCTGTTTAGTAGTCGGGTATTTGTGGGGAATATTTTTTCCTATCAATAAAGTTTTATGGACAAGTTCCTATGTAATATTTACTGCTGGATATGCTCTACTTTTATTAGCTATTTGTTATGAGGTAATTGAAGTTAGAGGTTGGCAAAAATGGGGATATCCATTTCAAGCAATGGGGTTAAATGCCATATTTATATTTGTTGGTTCTGGATTGTTAGCAAGATTAATGATTTATAACTATATTAATAGTGCAGAAAATTCCCCTAATATCAAAACTTGGATATATGAACAATTTTTCCAATCTTGGGCAGGTTCATTGAATGGTTCTTTGATTTTTGCGATTGTCAATGTATTATTTTGGTGGGGAATTTCTGATTTAATGTATCGTCGAAATTGGTTTATTAAAGTATGAGTATTCAGGTATAGTAATCCTAATTTTTATTATTGGGTAATTTCATATTTGCAGAAATATTTTTTCCCTATTTCCTATTCCCTAAAATAGTTAAAAAACTAAAATAGTTAAAAATAAACGTAAGCATTTCTTGCGGAATGCTGTGCCAACAGCTATTAGCTTTCAGCTTGAGCGCAATGTTCTTCAAACCTTAAGGAAGAAGTTTAAGTTAATATATTTGAAGTCTGTTTTTTTTAGTCAAAATTAATTATGATTTAATCAATAAAGCTTTGATCTAAAACTAAGAGGACTTACGCAGCCACCCTAGATATAGTGCTTAAAACCCCATGCGCAATGGTTTTTTAACTCTATATATAGTACCTTGGTGTAAGTCCTGACTAAAAGATAGCTGAGAGCTGACTGCTGAATGCTGTTTGCGTAGCATTCCAGAGGAAATATTTACAAATAAACATATTTGAAAATGAATATTAACCAAGATAATTTTATAGTTCGTCCGATGACTTTAGCTGATTTAAAATTAGCTATAAGTTGGGCTGCTAATGAAGGATGGAATCCTGGAATCGATGATGTTAATAATTTTTATGTAGCCGATCCGGAAGGTTTTTTAATTGGAGAATTAAACGGCGAACCAATAAGTTGTATTTCTATGGTCAGATATAGTAAAAATTTTAATTTTGTTGGTATTTATATTGTCAAACCTGAATGGAGAAAAAAAGGATATGGTTTCAGAACTTGGCAAGAAGCTTTCAAATTAATTAATAATCAATCTGCTGCTTTAGATGCTGTTTTAGAACAAGTTAATACTTACCGTAAATCTGGCTTTGAACCTGCTCATAGTCATCTCCGTTATCAAGGAATAATTCCTGGTAAAATATCTCCAGATATTCAAGACTTAAAGACTGTTAATTTTGAGAAAATTTGTAGTTACGATAGCCTTTATTTTCCTGCTGAACGTTCTAATTTCCTTAAATCATGGATTAATCAACCAAATGGTAAAAGTTATGGAATAATTAATGATGGAAATTTAATTGGTTATGGGGTGATTAGAAAAGCTCAAGAAGGATTTAAGATCGGTCCTATATTTGCTGAAAATCGAGAAATAGCAGAAAAGTTATTTTTGGCTTTATGCAGTTATTCCGACAATCAAAATGTTTATATTGATGTTCCAAATATTAATCAACCAGCTATTAATTTAGTAGAAGATTATCAAATGCAATGTGTTTTTGAATGTGTCAGAATGTATTCTGTTCAAAAACCAAATCTTGATTGGCAAAATATTTTTGGTGTGACTAGCTTAGAGTTAGGATAAACTTTCAAGAGGATTTAATAGAGTCAATGAAAATTTATCAATTAGGAACCAGGAAAATAGGATGTATCTCAATTTTGAATAAAACCAAAAACTTACTCCTTTTAGGGAATAGGTATGGAAAGAATAGGTATGGAGAAAAAAAGTATTTTGGCAAATGTGAGATGCACCCGGAAAATACCTTCTTTTTTATCATAAAATTCTACAAACATTAGTAATGGAAGAAATTTTTCAGAAAATCTAATTTGACAAAAGGTTGAGCAATTTTATTAAAGGCAAATTATAGTTGTATTTGCCCTTAATAAAAAATATACTTAAGGAGTGAGGATAAAATATCCTCCATGAATATTGGCACTTGAGTATAGTAATGAAATACTTCTGTGCAGAAAATATGGAAGTTAATAAATCCTCATTCCTTACTTTGTTTATATTTCAAAAATTAATTATGTTCTTTGTAGATAAACCATATATATCAGAATTTTTCAAAGCTACTATTAGAGATAACGCTATTCCTGTAGTAGGTACAGATATAGCTCAAAAAATGAACCTTTATAGTGGCACAAACATAATTACTGAAGACCAAGCAATAGAGATAGTAAAACAATTAAAAAATCCACCTATTTATACTACCTCTCAAAATTCCTATCATTGGATATCAGAACATTTACATTTCAGTGATATTTCTGAACAAATATAACTGTTTAAGAATAAGTCGAAATTTCGGCAACTAATAAAATCAATTTTTCCTAACTTCTATTTTAGAGAGATACCTAAAAAAGACCTAAAAAGAATTGAATTAGAGCAAATTCCACTACCATTTATTATCAAACCAAAAATTCTTTTTTAACCATGGGAGTTTATCAAGTCTCAAATTATAACGAATGAGTGAAAACCATCGATTTAATCACAGAAGAAATAGCTTAAACTAAAAACTTATATCCTGAATGTACATTAAACACCAATTCATTGATCATTGAAGAGTATATTAACAGTGAAGAATTTGCTGTTGATGCTTACTATAACTCCATTGGTTAACCAATTATTATGGGAATTTTTAAGCATATGTTTTCTTGAGAAAATAGTTTCAGTCATAGAGTTTATTTTTCATCGAAAGAAATTATTGAAAGTTACTTTTACGAATTTACAAATTTGCTCAAAAAAATTGGTAACTTGGCTAAAGTAAAGAACTTTCCAGTACATATTGAGCTGAGAAGAAATAGTAATAGTATTTTATTACCTATTGAAATCAACCCAATTCGATTTGGTCCTTGGTGCAGTACCGCAGATTTATCTTTCTTAGCTTATGGTTTTAACCCCTACTTATATTTTTCTTACCAGAAAAAGCCAGATTGTTCTAAAGTTTTTCAAGGAAAAGAAAGAAAATTATTTAGTCTAGTTATATTAGATAATTCTACTGGTAAAAATATCAATGAAATTACATCATTTAATTACGAGAAATTGCTATCAAATTTTGAAAAACCCATAGACTTAAGAAAGATAGATTACAAACAATATTCTATTTTTGGTATCCTGTTTATATAAACTAGAGAAGAAAATTTTATGGAAATTCAAAACATATTAGATTCAGATTTAAGTGAATTTATTACAGTAAATAAATAGCTGTAAGCATTCCGCAATAAATCCTGATTCATGAATCCTTATAAATAGGTTAATACATTAAAAATTAATCTGAAGTTTTTAGCTATATTCAAAGTATTTTAGATGGTAAGCATTTAGCTATCAGCTATTAATTCTTAACAAAGTAAAACAATCCTGGAAATTTAGAAATAATAAAAAGTTACTGTCCAAGTTCCCTTCCTAAAACTCAGAAGTAATTATTCATTACTAATTCCTAATAGCTGACTGCTTACTTGAGAATATCTTAAAAAAAGATGCTAAATGGATTATAAATAGCAATTCCTAATAACATCTAGCTAAACTCCTAAAAAGTTTGCTAAAATTATAAACTGCTAATTATATTGATTATTAATGTCAATATTGTTGACTTTTAAATTAGGAAAATTTTGACTTAAAAAATATGGTTCCAACCGTTATTGAACAATCTGGACGTGGCGAAAGAGCATTCGATATTTACTCTCGTCTACTGCGCGATCGCATAATTTATCTAGGAGAAGCTATAGATTCCGAGCTGGCCAATTTAATTGTAGCCCAATTATTATTTTTAGACTCAGAAGACCCAGAAAAAGATATTTACTTATATATAAATTCCCCTGGTGGTTCCGTTAGTGCGGGGATGGGTATTTATGACACAATGAGACACGTTCGACCTGATGTGTCTACTATTTGTATGGGAATAGCTGCTAGTATGGGAGCATTTCTTCTAAGTGGTGGAACAAAAGGTAAAAGAATGAGTCTACCACACTCTCGCATTATGATCCACCAACCATTAGGTGGTGCGGAAGGTCAAGCTACAGATATTGAAATTCAAGCTAAAGAGATTTTATACCTCAAAAAATATCTCAATGAATGTTTAGCAGAACACACGGGTCAAACCCTAGAAAAAATTACTGAAGATACAGAAAGAGACTTTTTTATGTCAGCTACCGAAGCAGTGGAATACGGTATAATAGACCAAGTTTATAACCGTAATAATTAGAGAATAGAGTGATGGGGAGTAATTTTTTTTGCTCAACTCTTGCTCAATCAAGTTAGCATTTTGAGCAAGAGTTTATCTAAGAACCAGCGCACTTTTTTACATCCTAAAAATGTTAAAACTTTTATTCTGTAGGGAGGTTGGCTCCAACGTCCTTAGGACTCTATAACTCCTATTCTTTCTGACTCTTAACTACTCCCTACTCCCTACCTTTATTAATTATGAATTAGGGTTTCCGTAAGAAAATATAAAAGGATTTATAGATAAATCTTTGAGAATTTTTAGGTAGAGAAAAAGTACCAGTTTTTAGGTCAAAAAGGTACGGTTCCCGAAAAATCAAAAACTTACCAGAATAAGGCTCACAACTATTAACTACTCCCTACTCCCTACTCCCTACCTTTATTATTATTAAAGCCCTTCTAAATGTTGTAAAAAGTGTTGTAATTTCTCAAAAGAAAGCCTTGTGCGACCTTCCTCCCCATAATTTTGTTTGAGAAAAGTTTTTCCTTTTGTTGCATTCCAACCTAAACGTTTAATTTCATTAGTAGTCTTGACAAATACTTCTAAATACTGCAAAAAACTTTGTAATTCATCTATACTTAATTGCTCTAAAGAATCTTTATTATGATTGTATTGAAAATAATCTTTTTGCTGCTTTGCTTTCCAACCTTGACTCTTAATTTCCTTAGTTACTCTCTGTAAAATATCTAAATATTCACAGAAATCTGATAATTCTTCAGAGGTTAAAAATTGTCGTGTTTTTTGACCATAGTTTTGCTCTAAAAAATCTCGCTCATTCTCTTTTGTCCACCCTAAACTATCCATCAAAATATCTATATTAACATTATCATCAGATACATCCTGTGATAAATCTGAGGCAGAAACTTTATTATTACTACTTATTGACTCAGTTAAGTTTATTTCCGAATTTATTGGTTCTGATTTAGTGATTTCATTGGCTAGATGACTTGTATAATCTATTATATTCTTCCCAACTTCATCAATCTTTTCTTTTTCCTGACTATAACTTGCATCTAACCAACTATCATCAAATTCACTTAAACCTTGTTGAACAGAATCAGATACATGATCATCATCAATACTAGACGACTTTGTAGTGATAAATTCATCCTTTTTTAGACCCGTAGAAATTTCAGAATTAATATTAGAATCTACCGTAATAAATTCATCCTTTTTTAGACCCGTAGAAATTTCTTTTTTCTCTAAAGCAGACGAAACAGTTGAAGTGTCAGAAACTTCCTTTAAATCTATATTTAATCCTGTTTTTGCTTTTGCTAATTTCTCTGTTTTTGTTGGTAAAGGAGTATTGACAGAATTTGTATCTGGTATAGAGGTTGTCGAAGATGGAGGAGACACAATAGAAGTCTGAGGTCCAGAAAAAGATGTATCAAACTTAAGAGTAGCAAGCGATCGCTCCCTGGCTTTATCTTCTGCCAACTCCACAGTATCAGCAGAGCCTAATCCAGTGGCTAAAGTTTCACCATTCACCTGGACTAGGACACGAACTACATATTTACCGTTATGAATAGTAATTAACTCAGAAATTAAACAGCCTGTAGGATAAAAAGCTCGAAAACGTTCTAACATAATTCTTTACTTGGTGAAACCTGAATAAATTTTAATGTCCAATCTATTAGATTAGCAAAAAATAGTTTTGCCAGAAGTCTAATTTGGAGCTATTATGAAACTTACACTGAAAAAAGGCCAAATGGCAATTCGGGGCCATCAAAAGAAATAAGAGGAGTAGGTTGACAAAAGTAACCATAACAAGGATAATGTCTTTCGATTAAATTGTGCTTTGCCCCAACTTACTTACTTCTCCAAATAAAAATTTCTCCACCTATGCCCATTAATTCTGAATCAATGTTCAATTGTTTGAGTAATTAATTCAACGGAGGAAGTCAAACCACAACAAGCATTTTATGTCTGAAAGGAAAGCTCTGAGTTCCCCAAATACTTCGGTGCGTTACGCTTTGCTAACGCACCCTACTGTATTGTTTCATCTAAAAATGATTAGAGAGTGGGGGATTGAGTAGGGACGTTCCATGGAAAGTCTGTACGGGAGAAAGATTTTTGTTGGGTTACTCCTGCACAGAAGCAAGCTACGTACCTCAACCCAACCTACATCTATTGCACCATTTTAGGTGAAACGCTCCACTACTGGATTGTGTCATCTAAAAATGTTCATTAGTAGAGTGGGGGATTGAGTAGGGACGTTCCATGGAAAATCTGTACGGGAGAAAGATTTTTGTCCTTGTTTCATACCTCAACCCAACCTACATCTATTGCACCATTTTAGGTGAAACGCTCCACTACTAGACTTTTCCTCTTCCATCCATCCGTGTGTCCGTGGCCAAATCCGTATGTGCTGAAAGGAAAGCTCTAAGTTTAGGTAATAGTAGAACGTGGTGAAAATAACCAATCAACTGCAAAAACCTAAAAGCTTTACCAATCAATACATTTGACCAAGAAATAAGGTCTCAAGTCTCCCCTTTCAAGGGGATGAAAAAAAGTTGATTCAGTATTTCAAGGGTCCTACTGAAGTAGGAGGTACTGATAACTGTTAGCGCAGCTCCGACCCAGGAGGCTAACTGATAACTGAAATGAGTTCCCTGTAACGGTCTAGGTGCTTAACCAACAAGACAACAGCAAAAACAGTATAACCGAAAAAAAAGGATAAAACGCTGCATGAAATTTTCCATCGCTACACTCCTAGCAAATTTTAGTGACGATAAATTAATTGCTCCCAAAGCAGTGGAGAAAAAACTAGATTGTCAAGATGAGCAAAGTATCCGCAAATTACAAATTTCTCTCGATGCTTTGGAAAAAATAGGAGTTCTTGCTAAAGACAAAGGTCGCTATCGACGACTTTTTGAAGATGCAGTTGTAGAAGCAAAACTGCGCTGCTCCAGTAAAGGATTTTGCTTTGCGATCCAAGACTCAGAAGGAACAGAAGACATTTATATACGGGAAAGTCACCTAAGTAATGCTTGGAATGGCGATCGCGTATTTGTGAAAATTATCAAAGAAGGTAGTCGTCGTCGGAGTCCAGAAGGAGAAGTCAAGTTAATATTAGAACGTGCCAACCCTTCCCTGTTAGCAAGAATCAAACAAATTAATGGACACAATGGAGAACCCTATTATCGAGCAGTTCCCCTAGATGATCGCCTGCTATTTGAACTTGACTTAATACCAGAAGGTCCAGATTTAGCAGATGCTGTAGATCACCTAGTTCATGTCGAAGTATTGCGCTATCCTCTGGGAGAAAAACGTCCGATCGGAAAAGTAGTTCAAATTCTGGGTTCCGATGCAGAAGCAGCAGATGACCTAGACATAGTATGTTGCAAACATGACTTACTCCGCTCTTTTCCTGATGCAGTTATCCAAGAAGCTGAATCTCTAGTAAATAAATCTATCAAAGAAGACCAAAAAAATAGACTAGATTTGCGTGAACTGCTGACGATTTCTTTTGGAGAAAGCTACAAAAAAGACATTAATCACGCTCTCAGTATAGAAAGTACAATCTCTGGTTATTGGCGAGTAGGAGTTCACATTGCTGATGTAGCTTACTTTATTCAACCAGACTCCCCACTAGATAAAGAAGCTCGGAAACGGGGTATCAGTATATATCTGCGAAACCAAGTAGTTCCCATATTGCCAGATCTATTATCGTGTGATTACTTTTCCCTGCTACCAGAAGAAGACCGACTAGCAATATCTATTCTGATTACTGTCAATAAAAACGGTCAGATAGTTGAATTTGAAATTGAACCAAGTGTGATTCAGGTAGATGCTCATCTTAGTTATGAGGAAACCGAAAAAATTATTAATGAAAATACAGAAGAAGAAGAAGAGGAAGCCGAGCTAACTTCAGAGCAACTGGAAAATACTATCCATCAACTTCAAGAGGTGAGTGCAGCAGTTCGTGGTGCTAGATTACGCAGAGGTGCTTTCGATCTAAACTTACCAGATGAAAAAAGCTATTATAACGATGAGAGTCCCTTGGGAGCAATGATAGTTCCGAAAATGTTTCCAGCTCGTTCCATGGTCGCAGAATTAATTGTCTTAGCAAACCAAGCAATAGCTAGTCATTTGCTAGCATTAGGAGTCCCGGCGATTTATCGAGTCCAAAATTCCCCAGATCCAGGGGATATCCAAGAATTGATGAAATTAGCTGCTAATCTTGGAATTGAACTATATCTAGAAGATGAAGAAGATATACAACCTGCTGACTATCTAGCATTTGTTGAAGAATTTGCTAACTCAAAATCAGAAAGAGTGTTGACATACTTGCTAGAAGATACTTTGAAACCAGCAATTTATAGTACCACTGCTCAACCTCATTTTGGATTAGCTTTACAACATGGTTATATTCATTGTACATCACCAATTTCCAGATATACCGATTTATTGATTTCGCGAGTATTACATACTGTCTTTAATGAAGGTCGCGATCGCCGTTCCAGTCGTTCTAAAGAAGGTGTAGAATTAGGTCATTCTTCATGTCATGGCAAAATCTCCTGGAATGTTTTAGCTCCAGAAATACAGCCAGAACTGGAAGCACAACTGTCATCAGTAGTGGTACATTTAACGGAACGGGAAAATATTGCCCAGGATGGTCAAGAAGACTTAGAAGGATTAATCAAAACTGGATTAATGAAGGAGCGCACTGGTCAAACGTTCCAAGGTTTGATTACAGGAGTACAGTCTTATGGTTTTTTTGTGGAAATTGAAATTGCTTCTGAGTCTAGAGAAAGCTTCAGAGTAGAGGGTTTAGTTCATGTATCTTCTTTGAAAGATGACTGGTATGAATATCGTTCCCGACAACAAACACTTGTCGGACGGAAAAATCGTAATCAATATCGACTAGGAGATATGGTAGAAGTACAGGTGAAGAGTGTTGATTATTATCGTCAGCAAATTGACTTGGTTGCAGTTAGTGGTGGCAGTAGCGTTTATGAGGATGAAGAGTTTTCCTCTTCCAGTAATTCTTATCGGTTTTGATGAATGAGTAGGGTGATGGGGTGATGGGGTAATGGGGTAATGGGGTGATGGGGTGATGGGGTGATGAAATAGTCTAGTAAGGGAGCAAGAAGCTCCCACTTGTAGTGCGGGAATCTTGCCCGCGATACCTCACGGAGAAGAGAAAAAGGAGAAAGTTTTTTGATCGCGCTTTGTCCGGATACGATCAGGACTTACGCATTATGAACGAGTTTTAGACATTTGAGATTGCTTTCCGTTCCGGAATGCTGCGCTTTCCATGTCGGTTCAAGCGCCGAAAACGCAATGACAAAATTGCGTTGCCTTGCGTAAGTCCTGATGATATTATATCAAATCTGCTGATTCGGTATAAAAAATTTTTCATCTTCACCCAAAGTGCCAATCTTTCTAAATTCCCTTCCCTCCTGACTCGTGACTCCTAACTCCTAGATTAACTATCTAATTAGGGCTTGGTGATTAAATATCAAAATCTTGACGAGCTTAAGGTTTTACCCTTTTCAGGGGCTTTGTTGCACAAAAGGTGACGTTTAGGCTATAAATAACATCAGGATCATACGAATCAGTAGATATGAGTAAGTCCAAGTCCAAGTCCAAGTCCAAGTCTAAGCCTAAGCCTCAATACAAGATCAAGAATTGGTCTGAGTATAATGCATCCTTGAAGCAACGAGGCAGCCTAACATTTTGGCTTAATCAAGAGGTAA
>NZ_JAYKGW010000198.1:0-12835 GCF_035285525.1 Okeania sp.
GAAAAAATAGATGACTATTTTTCAAGTAAAAGTTAAACCAAACTCTAAACAACAAAGTATGGAAACTGAAGCAGATGGAAGTTTAAAAATATGTTTAAAATCTCCTCCTGTAGATGGTAAAGCTAATCAAGAATTAATTCAATTATTGGCGAAAAAGTTTAATGTGAAAAAATCAGAAGTTACGATTAAATCAGGTTTATATTCAAGAAATAAATTGATTGAAATATATCAGCCAGAAACTTAATCATGAGTTACGCAAAGGAACCAAGAAACCAGTTTGATTGCCGTTATCTTGTTGTTGAAACCAGGAAATTTCTGTAAAGAAACCAGGTTTCTGTGTAAGTCCTATTATCTCCAAAAATAATAACCTAAAATTGTTTTAATTTTCTTTCCGATAATACACTATTCCCCATTGGAGCAAACTACTTTTACCCATTTCATAACAGTCTAATAACCGTTGTGTTTTCTTATTAAAAAAATCTTCACTCTATAGCTTTTCTTCAGAGAGATGCCATGTATTCTGTAGTTCGTTTCTTGGCTAGATGTAAATCTTCATCAGGATGTTCAAATAAAAAAACTGAAACTCCCACTTTCATAAAGGCTGTGGTAAAGTTATTTTAGGCAAAATGCCTGTGCTACGAAAGGTTTTATAATTACTATCTTTACTTCATATACAGGAAATCCGCTGTAAGTTATTTAATTGCCATGGAAATATCACAAAATTGCTTAGACTTAATCAAAAAATGGGAAGGACTTTATCTGAGTGCTTATCTAGACCCAGTGGGAATACCAACCATTGGGTATGGAACCACTCGTTATCCTGATGGGCAAAAAGTTCGGTTAGGAGACAGAATTTCGGAAAGGAATGCAGAAGCATATCTCAGGTATGAATGCTCCAAAACAGCAAGAGAACTTACTAAACTAATCACAGTTCCTGTCAATCAAAACCAATTTGATGCTTTAGTATCTTTTTCTTACAATGTAGGAACTGGTGCATTTCAAGGTAGTACATTACGAAGCAAACTCAATCAAGGAGACTATCGAGGAGCAGCTAATGAATTTTCGCGTTGGGTAAATGGGGTGGTTAATGGTGTTTTTCAGCCACTACCAGGGTTAGTATCTCGTCGTGCGGATGAACAGAGATTATTCCTCACAGCAGGAGCAGAAAAAAAACCTTTAGAAGGTGAATTTTCTAAACAGGATGAAGTAACTTGGTTAGAAGGATATAGAGATGAAAATAAGAAAACTGTAGTTGTAGCTTGGAAAGGCGGTGAAGTAATAGAAATTTTAACTCTAGAAAAGTTTGATAAAGAATTATTATCTAATGTTTTTTCTCAGTATCAAAATGCTTCCTATTATGTGATTGCTCCTGGGAATAAAAAAATTCCTGCTGGTGAAAGAATTTCAGTTAATCGTCTTTCTGATATATATCGTCAAGGTACACCTCCAAAACTCAACCGTGTATTAGTGCGAGGTAGTCAAGGTAATGATGTCAGAATTTTACAAGGTAGATTGACAGATTTAGGATATTATTCAGGAGAATTTGAGCCTATTTTTGGTAAGAAAACTGAACTTGCAGTTATAGAGTTTAAAAAAGATTATTTTGGGCCTACCGCAGCTAATAGTACAGTAGAATCAATCACTTGGAACAAATTATGGGGAGAAACTCCGCCTCCAACTCCTCCTGTACCACCAGTCACAACAAACAGAAATTATTTACTCCTAACTAAGACAAACCGTAAGGATCAATATGGGTGTTATGTACTTAACTTAGACTATTTTAAAAGTGGGAAAATACAAGATAGATTAGAAGTTTGTTGTGGCGCTCCAACCCGACAGTTTTTCCGTACCGCTGCTCAGAGTCGAGCAATGACTGGAGAACCTTTACCCGAAGGAAGATGGTATGTTAATGATATTCTTTGGGCTGATAGTAAGGATAATTATTATGGTCGCATCTTTCAAAGTGGTATTGGTCCCGTAACAGTTCCCTTAGATTATTTAGAACCTGGTACAACAGAAAGAAGTGCGATCGAAATTCATATTGACTGGAATCGAAGTTATGGTTCTCCTGGTACTGTTGGTTGTATAGCTGCTTACAACATAGCTGATTATAAAAGGTTCGTTAGTTGGTTACGAGAAACAGACCCCCGCGATCTTTATGTTGACTGGAAATTAGGAACTTGTCCTAAACCTTAGTTATATCAAAGAAATTAATTTTTGCTACTAGACTGACACAGCTAAAAATCTAGTAACCAGTAGGTTGGGTTTCCTTCCTCAACCCAACAAAACCTTAATATAAAATTCCCTTGTTTTGGCGAATAAGGTTTACCATCAATATTGGTGAAAACTCGGAGTGGGTAGGGGTTTGGTCTCCAAACCCCTACTAGGTAAGAATTATACCGATACTACCGAATTTAATATTACTAATGTTGGGTTACTCTTACGAAAAGTAGATCGGGACTTACCTAAAGTAACTAAGAAACCCGGTTATTGCTGTGAGATGGTTGTTCAAACCACGAAATTTCCGTAAAGAAACCAGGTTTCTGGTTAGGTCTTGTAGATGTTAGTATGGTGAAGTATTTAATACAGACCCAGTTTATATGCTCTTTTATACCGATATTACCGGATTTGATATAACTTATTTGTTTGGGTTTTAGTTCTAATACCAAGTCAAACCTAATTACCGGAGGATTTTTAGATGACAACAAATCAAAGAACTACAGAAAATTCGCAAAACTCCAAATTTAAACAGTCTGTTTCTGTGGACAATCTTGCCGAAAATTTGATGGAAGATTTGTTCAATGATATTGATCGAGTATTGGATGGAGGTAGTCGTTTACCAAAGAAGGTAACTCGACCAGAAGTTGTTTCTTTGACACCAATCAAAGTGCCTCAAATAGTTTTACCTCAAAACACTCAATCTCAGACGGGAAAAGAATTAGCTGAAGCTAAAGCGAAGAAAAAAGAAAATCGATCTTTAGATAAACTACTTTTAGGCACAGCTTTTGCATCTATATTAGTAACTCTCTCTCTATGGTTATTAACTAGAGGTGGATTTGATAAAATTTTGAGCTATTTAGGTTATGTAGAAAAACCTGATGAATCATCAGAGGTATTGAGTTCTCAAGAAGCAGATGCCAAATTTGCAGATTATATCGAGCGATCGCTCAAAATGATTGAGGAAAAAGAAGCTACTCAGGAACAACCACAAATTCCGGGGATACCACTTCCTCCATCTAATGAAAATTTACCAAGAGTACCAGTGTCGGCGACTCCATCCATGAATACTAGCTTACTTTTACCGCTCAACCGACTGGTTGATCTAATGGAAGCACAAGTAGCAAAAGAAGCTATTACTATTCCGGAAACTCAAGTAGTAATAATTCCACCTATTCCGGTAACGGTAGCAGTTACACCAAAATCTGAGCCATCTTCCCCAAAGCTATCAGCAGCATCTGCACCTAGAGCTTCCACAGAAGCTGCTAAAAAAGTTGAAACTACACCGGAAGCTCCAATAACTACTGCAAAAGTAGAAGAGAAGCCAGAAACTAAGGCTAAAGTTGATAGCTCTCCTTCGGCGAAGCCTGCCAAAGTTGCCAAGAAAACGGAACCTCAAACAACTGCAAAAGCAGAAGTGAAGCCACAAACTAAAGGTAAAGTTGATACCTCTAGTTCGGCGAAACCTGCCAAAGTTGAAACTACACCGGAAGCTCAAATAGCTGCAAAAGTAGAAGAGAAGCCACAAACTAAAGGTAAAGTTGATACCTCTAGTTCGGCGAAACCTACCAAAGTTGCCAATAAACCGGAAACTCAAATAGCTGCGAAAGTGGAAGTCAAACCAGAAACAAAAGCTAAAGTTGATAGCTCTAGTTCGGCAAAAGTTGAAACCAACCCAAAACCACAACCATCAGCTAAAACAACAGCACCAGAGAAACCAGCATCTCAAACCGAAAAAACAGCACAACCAACAGCATTACCCCCACCTCCATCAGCAAAAGTATCTGTGACAGAAACAATAGCAACTAATCAAGTTCAAACTCCTATTAATACTTTAGTAGGTGTTTTGGAGTTAGGCGAACGTTCTGCTGCATTATTTGAAGTTGATGGTATCGCCCGTCGAATATATGTGGGCGAGAGCATTGGTAGTAGTGGTTGGACTCTTGTACAAGTGGTTAACCAGGAAGCTGTGATTCGCCGTAATGGTGAAGTTCGTTCTGTTTTTGTCGGGCAACAATTTTAGTTTCAGATAGGACTTACGCATGGACGCTATATGTAGGGTGCGTTTTGCGTTCCGCAAAGCTCCGCTTTATATGTCGGCTCAAGCGCCGAAACGCTACGCGACATGGAAACTGGAACATTCCCTATACGAAAAAGCGTATCTCGTAACTGAGCCAGACTCTATATATAGTGCCTGCCGTTTAAGTCCTGTCCGAGTTAAATCTCTCTAGTGCGGGCCGGAAAGCCCCCGATAGGTGTACCTCACAATCATTCGTAACACAACCTTCCAGGTTGTTACTCAAAACGAAGGCTATGTTACAATAGGGATTGAGTATATCTCACCATCTTAAAAAGTGCCGTAAGTTTTTAGCTTTAGCAGTAGGGTGTGTTTTCCGCCCTTGAGCGGTCATGAAACGATACGCAACATGAATGCGCTCCCATTTCCTATACGAAAAAGCGTATCTCGTAACTGAGCCAGACTCTATATGTAGTACCTTTGCGTAAGTCCCAAGTATATTAAGTCTCTAGCTTTAGCTGGAGGTACTGATAACTGATAACTGATAACTGATAGAGCAATAGAACCAAAGGGCGCGGACATTTCTAAATCCTAAAACCCTTTGATATTCTACTGTTCCCACCTTCTGTGTTCCCTATTCCCTAGCGCTACGCGCTATAACTGAAATAATTTATGGGTTTATTTGACGATTTTAGCGAATTTCTGGAAAACAGACTTGAAGAGTTCCTACAGAATAATCCTCATTTAGAACTGCAGGCGCTTGAAGAACAATTACGCCAACAAGAAGAAGATACTTTGAATCTCATTGCCCAACTCCAACGTCAAGAAAAAAAATTAGAGCAAGATATTCTTTCTACTGCTCAAGAAGTTAAGCGTTGGGATAACCGAGTTGAAAAAGCACAAAAAGCTAATAGACTAGATTTAGTCCAAGCTGCCCAAGAAAGAGAAGCATCTTTTTTGCGACAAGGTAATCAACAGTGGGGACAAATGCAAGGATGTAAAGAGCGTATTCAGCAGGCAAAAGAACTGTATCATCAGATTAAACAGCGTCGTGAGGAGGTACGAGTCAAAGCTGCTGAAGTTGAAGCTACTCGTAATGCTGCCAGGAATGAAAGACGTTGGCAAACTGATGGATGGAATCAAACCAGTTCCTCTAATTTTGGTGATGTATTCGACGAGTTAGAGCAACAGTTTAGAAGTCTGGAAACAGATGAAGAACTAGAAAAAATGAAGCGGAATATGGGAAAGTAGTTGGATATTAATAAGGTCAGGAAATCCTTAAATTTCTTGACTTTTTTAGATTCGGGAATCAATAGACATCTCTATAAAAGATGGAACACTTAACACTTAACGCTTAACGCTTAACTGGGAAGAATAATATCATGTCCGGATAATTAGTGATAAAAAAAACTTCCTCTTCTTCCTCTCCTGACTTCTCCCTAATTTATTTATATCTGTTGATCCGGATATAATGTCATACCAAGTCCGGTTATTATAGAATGATCACTTTGTAGCACAGCCTTCTAGGCTGTCATACCAAATCCGGTTATTATAGTTGTTATAAAGTGAAGCATAATATGAATCTCTGTAATCAGCTTTTCTAAACCGGATTTGATCAGGACTTACGCAGCCACCCATATAGTGCTGAAAACCCTTGCGCAATAGTTTTTTTACCCTACATATAGTACCTTTGCGTAAGTCCTGTTGATATAATTAATGATTTATGGATAAGAATTAATTTTAATTTTTATTTATAGAGAGTCTAATAGACATATCCAAAAATTGCCTTTGTAGTAATTACTTCAAGAGTTAATATCGCCTAGAGCGATCGCTACGAACTATTAAACAATAAAATCCTTAGGATTTATTTCTGGGGCATTATCCAAAGTCGCAAACTGACCACCACTACCAAGGCCAGGTTTGTTGCCATTGGCGTTATAGAATAAATAGCCATTGTTAGTGTTGTAAACAATCTAAACATCACTGGTGGCAACTGCTTTGTTATTGGTGACTATGGCAAATTGTTGGGCGAAATCCCTTTCGAGGTCTAGTTTGGTGAAAGTATCAGGGTCGAGATTTAGTTTGTCTTGACCCACAATGAAATCAGTTATGGTGTCTTTGCCGATTACCTCTTGACTATATTTACCTTTTGTAGTACAAGCAAATAAGTCGCCTCCTTTGCCACCAATGAGGGTATCATTGCCACCGCCACCGTTGAGAGTATCTTGACCTTGACCTCCTAATAATTTGTCGTCGCCCCCTTTTGCCGTTGAGTTTGTCGTTACCTTTCTTGCCATTGATGGTGTTGTTTTTGTTGTTGCCAATTAGGACTTTACCGCTGCTACTATTATTTAGTAAGTTAATAATTAGAATCTATAGCAAACCTATTTTATTTGTGCATAAAAATCTTATAACATTTCTCTGTAACAATGCACTTAAATAATTATTACTCATAGGACTTAAGCCAAATAAGGTGATTCCGTCATTGCGTTTTCGGCGCTTGAGACGACATAAAACGCTACGCGACATGAAAAGCGCAGCTTTGCGATAGCAAGCGATAGCGTTTCGCTCCCCGACATGAATGGGAAGCAGTCCGTCAGGATAGCAATCTCAGATGCCCAAAACTCGTTCCCAATGGGTAAGTCCTAACTCATATAGAATCTAGTTGAATAGTTGTCCCTATCGACGAAAGGAAGCAATCTCAAGGTTGTGCGGAGATTGCTTTCTTCCACCCTGTTACCGTCGCAATGACTTGGATATAGTAATTATCAGTAACTATATTGAAAACTTGGTACTTTTTTCAACCTTAAAAAAGGTACTTTTGTTACTCAATGGAAAAACGATTAATCTTATTAATAAACCACATTGGCATTAACCCGATCCATTTTTCTTGAATAACTCCATTTTCCAAAAGAACTGCCGTAGGTACTACCTCTATTTTCAATTTTCTATAGAACCTTTTATTCACTGCCACAACCGGAAAATTCAGAAAATATTTATCTACAAAATCTTGCCCTACTTGAATATTTTCTGTATCTATCAATCCTACTATTGCTGGTAAGTCATCTTGCCATTGTACTAACTTCAACACACCTAACCAATCTTTGCATCGAGAACATTCAGGACTCATAAAAACCACAATTATAGACCCAGATATTAAAGATTTTGAATCTTCTCCTAGCCATTCTATTTGCCACATTCGGTTTTCTTGCAATGGGGTAAAATCTATATAAGGATGACCATTTTTTTGCATATATTCTAGAGAGCCACTAGCTAAAGCGTAAGTAGTTATAAAAGTTATTAATACAACTAACCATTGCCAGAAAATAGTAGGTTGATATTTACCAAAAAATTCTGTGAATAATAATAGAAAAATATAAACAGTATTTAAGATTAAACTTTGAGTAGGAGTAATTTCTAACCAACCATTATAACAACCACAATCTTCAGTTTTACCAGTTGATGTACTCCAATAAGTAAGTATTGATAAACCAAATAATAATAAAATACTTATTGGCATTATTAGAGTTGGAAAAACTCCTAAAATTAAACCAACTCCTAAAGCTGATTCAATAGCAGTAAAAGTTAGAGCAAAGGGTATAATTAATTGAGAGTTTATTAAGTTGAGTTTAGTAATATATTGAGTAAATTTCCAAGGTTCTATAACTTTAGCAATACCAGTTAAAAGGAAAATAATACCGACTATATTTGAAGTTGTAGAAGTTAAGATAAATAAAATCATATTAAATAATTTCCCAAAACCTATATTTGTACCTCACAAGTATAAAAATTGCTATAATTTAATAGCATTAATAGGACTTACGCATGAGGTACGAAAAATAGGGGTTTGAGATTGCTTCTTTCCGGTCGCAATGACGAAAATACTTTCCATTTGCGTAAGTCCTGATTAAGATATTAGCACCTCAGCAGTCAGCTCAAGCACAATAAAAATGAATGAAGCCAGCTTTTTTTACTTCTACTAAATTTTCAGCCATAAATCTGAGTTATTAAATCATATACAGCGGATTCCATCTTAGTATGGTACACCTATGACAGCCTAGAAGGCTGTGTTACAATGGAATGATGATGAATCAAAGACCACGGAAAGACTTTTCCCGCTGTTCCCAGTTAAGTGTTCCCTGTTCCCTGCTATACACATTATCACAATAGTTTGGAGCAAAATAGCAATCAAAAATTATGTCTACATCTCCAACAAAAGTAAATAGTAAATCACCCTCAAAAATATTAGAAAAACATACTGAAAATTGGGAAATACCAACTCCCGATATTAGTCATATAATCACAGAAGATGATACACCTCTGGATTACCTAATTTCTGAAAAATAACAACGACTATTAACCTCTACTCTCTATAGTTCTTTCCAGACAGATACTCCATTTTTAGCTACTGCTAATGTCGGACTTTTTTATGGTCTAAAACAGCCACCCCTTGTACCAAATATTCTTCTAAGTTTAGAAATAGAAGTTCCTCAAGATTGGAGTCAAAAAAAAGAACCGTTCTTATTTTGTCTGGGAGTTCGGCAAATCTCCAGAGGTAGCAATTGAAATTGTTTCTAATAAAATTGGAAATGAACTAGGTAGTAAATTGCAAGATTATGCTCGTTCTGGAGTAGCTTATTATGTAGTTTTTGACCCACTTCATCAATTAGGTGAACCTATGCTAGGAATTTACTATTTGCAGGGAAAAAATTATATCCTCTTAAATAATTTATTTTTGTCACAAGTAAATTTAGGACTAACAATTTGGTCTGGAAAATTTGAAGGTAAAGAATATAATTGGCTGCGGTGGTGCGATAAGTCAGGTAGGATTTTATTAACAGGAGACGAACAAGCACAACAAGAACGGCAAAAAGCTGAACAAGAACGGCAAAGAGCTGACCGACTAGCAGAAATCTTGAGGCAAAAAGGTATTAATCCAGATGAGCTTTGAGATGTAACCTATCGGTTAAATATTTTCGGGTAGGCAAGATCCCTATCCCAATTATATTTATTCCTTGACTCGTTTGAGTTGAGGAAAAATGAAACTATTGTGCAATAGTTTTTCGATTTTAGATAGAGCAGAAAAATAGGATTTCCATCTTTTATTTTCTATTAATATAGTCAGAAGTTTTAAATTTGAAGTTGTATTTCAAAAATTCCCTAATTCAGCAATGCTAAACGTTCAACTTTATTAATTAGCCAATGGTCGGAACTTGTTTCCCAAACTAAATCAAACCGAAGCTTTTGATTGATTTCTCGACCAGATTTTGTAATGTAGCGTAATCTGCTGTCTACTGTAGAATTAAATCTATTTTCTGATATTAATTTGGTACTTATTACCTCTATCTTTTGAACTTGAGTCCACCAATCTATGTAGGACTGATATCCTTCAGACTGCATTCTAGAGGATAAATAATTCCAAGCACTTTCATACTTATAATTGTTGAGATTTTGATAGTAATTTCTTAAAGCTTTTTCTGATGATGAGCGAAGGTTTTTTTGTCGATTTGTTTGAGAATCTAGTCGTCTTTTACTAAACTTATATAGAGCGCCTCCATCCATTTTTACATATAATAAATTATCGTTGTTTCCCCAATACCATTTCCCTCGATACTCAACCCCAGTTTGCCAGACTCCAACTCTAAAATTACTCATAAATAAGATAGAAGAAGTTTGACCGTCATCCCAATCTATCCATGCCGCAACTCCACTTTCTTCCCAATTTTGTCTATCCCTAATCTCTGAGTTAATAATTCTTCCTGTGTACTGCTCGCCACTTTTACTAGATAAAAAAACATATCCTTGATTTATTTGGGTTTCTATAGTAAATGGATCAAATTTTTCTGGAACAATTTTTTGATTTTTTTCCGGTACTTGCTGTCTTTGGGTTTCTTGTCTAGGAACTGTTTCTGGAGGTGGTTGTCTTTCGGTTTCTTGTCTGGGTTGCGGACATTGATTGAACAATGCACAGTCGGCAACTTTTTCCAAAAGGTATCCTCCCAATACTTGGCATGAAGAAAGCGTAGAACCTAAGATAAAAAGACTGAAGTATATGGTGATTTTGGTAGTTTTCTTCATAATAGCAGTTTTCCCATTTTACTTAGAGTATTGTGTCAAACTTTTGTTTGTCAACTAATCTACTACAATTCAGAAAATAAATATGGAATATTTAGCTTACAGCGCTTTTCAAATGGATCGACCACATCGCCATAACCTTGCATCTTGTAGGGACGCCCTTATGCAACGTCCCTACTGTGGTTTACTGTGCAGGAAAACCGCTGTAAATAACAAAATGACTTGAGCAAGTTTCTGTAAAATTGAAATTAGCATATCAATCCTATGAAGGTAAGATTTTTATGCACCAATAAAATAGGATTGTGATAGATTAAATCTTCATTGGTTCCTGAATAAATTTAACAAATAAATGTTTCAAAGTAGACCTAATTATGCGTGGCACTCCAAAATCAATAGGCTTCATATCTGTTGGTAATTGCCAATTTTTTACCACCACTTCAGCAGGTTGTAATAAAGGAAAATTAACCATCTTTAAATCTGAACAAAATCCCATTTTTTCAGCAACTGCTACTGTAGGAATTTCTGCTGGATTAATATTTAAAATTTCTACAAAAGTTCTGTCAAGAGCAAATACATCTGTCGATGCTCCTAAAATACCTAAATTTTTAGGTTCTCCACCAATCGGACCATTACCTTCGTGACCGATAATACTATCAATAATTGTCAAATTTGGATTAATCGCTTTTGCAGTTTCTACCAGCATTTTACCAAAACGATGAGCATCTTTACCTGCTTCTAAATGCCACCAAGCTTTCATTTTTCCAGGTACACAACCAAATAAATTTTTTACTCCCATTGTCATAGTTAGTTGAACATGAGATTTAAGCTTAGGCAAATTAATTATTACATCTGCTGCCATTGCCTCTTTACTTAACAATAAATGATTAAATTCTTGACTAACTATATCGTAACGTTTACCATGAAATTCAACTATTGGTAAATCTAAATCTTTTAACAAAGATAAATAACCATTTGCTTTAGCTACACCCATAGCACTACCAAAAGCTGGACTATCACCTAAAAAAGGTTTACCACCTGCTTCCTTTACCATTTTAGCTACACAATAAACTATTTCTGGTCTAGTTACACATTCTTTCGTAGGGCGAGAACCTGTGAGTAAATTTGGTTTAAGGAGGACGCGATCGCCCCTTTTGACAAAAGCATTAATTCCTCCTAATGGTGCTAAAAGATTTTCTATTGATTTTTCTAATTCGTTAATTTTATAAGAATTAGCTTTGATTAAACTTACAGTAGACATGATTTTTTATTTTAATAATATAAATCCCTACTATAGCATTTAAAATAAAAATATGGAAACCAGATTTTCTTAAACAAGGAATAGGGAATAGTTAGGAACTTTCAAGTAAAAAAATATCCCATTAGTTCTGAAAATAGGAAGTAGAAGCTGCATAACAAAAATCCGTTATCGTACACGGGAATGTTCTGCAAACATCTCGCGCAGCGATACGTCTCTAAAGCTGTTATATAACAATCATTTAATAATAGAATATAAACTATTCCAATTTTATATTCTGCTACTTTCTTAACTGTTTCTAGTTAATAAGGAAAAACAGTATTTAATAGTAGCTTTATAGAAAGATTAGTTACCAATCAAGACAATAATTTTTATTAGAAAAAACTTTATCTATATTTCTACCATTTGGCACAAAGAATAGTAGAACAAGGTAGATTTTGAATACCTTCCTTCTTCCTTCTTCCTTCTTCCTTCTTCCTTCTTCCTTATTTCCTAATTAGTTAAATTTAATGATATTCCTAATACCTGAGAAATCCAAATTTCAAGAGTACGAACTTTATACTTAGAAAATCCTAAACCATGATTAGATATAGGTTCAACCAGAATAGTAAACATTCCTAAACGATTTCCTGCTAATACATCAGTAAATAAGCGATCGCCTACCATTGCAACTTTTTCGACTGGTAAATCCATAGCATCAACAGCTTTTTTTAGCTTACGACGAGAAGGTTTACCAGCACCAGCAATATAAGGTATATTTAGTGAATTACCAATTCTACTTATCCTTTCTTGTTTAAGATTATTACTAACTAACCATAAACTTGCTACGTTTTTAATTTCTTCTACCCATGCAGTTAATTCAGGAGAAGCTTGACTATCACGAATTGATACAATAGTTTCATCTACATCTAATACTAAACCTTGAATTTGATATTTTTGCAGAATTTCCGATGTTAGACTTAAAACTGAATTACCGAGAACTAAATCTGGTTGTAAAAGTTTATCCGAACACATAATATTTAAATTATTATTATTAATTGTCAACTGATAAATATGATATAACGCAAGTAGGGGCGGGTTTCTCAGTTAAATTAACAACTTATCTAGAAATTAGATAAACCCGCCCCCCAATGATTATGATATAACGCAAGTAGAGGAGGGTTTCTCAGTTAAATTAACAACTTATCTAGAAATTAGATAAACCCGCCCCCCAATGATTATGATATAACGCAAGTAGAGGAGGGTTTCTCAGTTAAATTAACAACTCATCT
>NZ_JAYKGW010000199.1:0-3571 GCF_035285525.1 Okeania sp.
TTGCTGAAAGACTAACTCATCAATTGAATTTAAAACTGTTTGCCAGTCCATTGTTTTTACAGTTAATTTTGGCTAAGATTATCTCCGCTATTATCCTTCATTATCCGTCTTTTTTATATTTTTTTAATAAAATCCCCGTCTTTATCCGTCTTTTTCCGAATCGTCAATATTAACATAGCTTGATTAAAATGATAATATCTTGAGCAATTAGTTAATATAAACGTTCAAGGATAACTAAAGTTAAGGAGTATTTTCTTTAGACAAAAAAAAGATATTTCTTATAAATCTTAGGGCATCGAAATGAGTACATTAAACATAACTAACAATACCATTACTTTGGCTAACAAAGTTTACCAAGTTAGAAATATTACTTCTGTTGGAAAGTACCGATTAAAACCAAAGTTTTTTTTCAAATTAAATTTTATCTTTGTTGGCGTAATTCTCAGTTTGATTGGAATTGAATGGATGAGAAGTAATCCAGATGTACAGTGGTTTGCATTTAGCGTAATTTTTGTAACTGGATTAGGGATTATAGAGCGATTTACTAAGGGTAAAAGATACGGTATTACCATAGAAACAAGCGCTGGAAGTGCAAAATTGCTCACATCTAAAGATGAAGGTCTCATCGACAAAATTATTCAAACAATTACCAGAATTATGAATAAACAGGAGCAAGCTGCTAATTATACCTTCAATATTTCTGATGGAGATATTATAAACCAAAGCGGTTCCTTTGAAAATGGAGTTCGAGTTGGTTAGTTACAAAATACTATTTACTTAGATTATATGGAGAGTAAAAAATATGAATAATCATGGGCAACAAACTAATTATAACCGTGCTAATGGAGACATTATTAACCAATCAGGAACTTTCAATACTGGCATTGATAAAAGAATCATGCGCGATAATATTGATACCCAAATAAATAATGATCAAGACTTAGCACAAGCAGCTCAAGAAATTAAAGCTCTACTAAATCAACTTTCAGCAGATTATCCTAATGATAGTTATGAAGATTTAAGTGCTAAAGCTGTCAAGAAAGTTGATAAAAATCCTCAGTTAAAATCTCGAATTATGCGAGGAGTAAAAGAGGGAAGTTTAGCAGCTTTAGAAACAATGATTGATCATCCCGGCGCTCAATTCTTTATTAAATTTGTAGAAGAAGTGTTTATCCTTAAATAAATTATTGAGGTAATGTTTGTAGGTTGGGTTGAGGTAACGAAACCCAACACAAATAATTTATGCCAAAACCTTATCTCTATATCTATATTTATTTATCAACCATACACCATTTTTTACCCTTAATAAACCACATCATTATAACCAAAATCTTGTAGGGGCGATTCGCGAATCGCCCCTACTGTGTTCTAATTAAATGAAAACTGCCATAAGTGTTATAATTAAATCAAAACTTTCTGTATATTTAAAAAATTAACTTTATGTTAGTAAAAGGAATAAAAAAAGGAAAAATTATCGAGTTGTAGGTTGGGTTGAGGTAACGTTAGCGTAGCTTATCCGTAGGATAAACCCAACGCAAATAATTTATTCCCAAACTTTGTCTCTAAATCTATATTTATTTATCATCAATTATCAAAAAATATTCCTTAATTTGCCAATATATCTAATACAACACAACTGGAATATACAACCGAAAATTATCAAAATCTTTATCAGTAGTAAAAATACTATAACCACGGTTATGAGCTACTGCACAAATTAAAAAATCAGTATTTGAACCCTGAATACCATGACTACGACAAGTATTAAAAAATTCTGCTGCTAGCTCATAATCTTCAGTTGTTAACTGTAAATCAGCAAAAGCACGCAAATATTCTCTTAATCTAATAAATTGTTCTTGATAGCGAATACCTGAAAGAACTTCCTGACGAACTACCCCCAGTAAAACAACTCGTCCATCTGTAATTAAATTTCTCAATTTATTAACAATAGAAATTAAATTACTTGGTGTATTGCGTCGCAATGCAAGAGACCAAACAGAAGTATCAACTACCACATTCATATTTTTTGTCTTTGTTGCTTATAATTATAATTCTCTTCATATTCAATAGTACCAAATAATTCTAATATTTTCAGTTGTTGGCGACGTTGAATATACTCACACAAAGCTGCTTCAATCAATAGATTTACTGTTGACTGATCGCTCAAAGCTAGAGCTTCGTTAAGGAGTTTTTCGTCAACATTAATATTAGTTATCATATATTTATTTTTTTTAGTAATATGTGACAAAATTATTATAACAAAAAAGTGGCTATTTTTGCAGAGGTACACCCGCGCAATTTTTCCGGATAGCTACTTATGACAATTGAATTATTACCAGTTGCCCATCAGTTACAGGTTGGGTTGAGGTAACGAAACCCAACACAAATAATTTCTGCCAAAACCTTGTCTCTAAATCTATATTTATTTATCAGCCATACAGAGTTTCTTTGATTAATAAAATAACCAAAGCCTTGTAGGGACGTTCTATGGAACGTCCCTACTTTGTTCTAATGAAATGAAAACCCCTGTAAATGCTATAATTAAAACAACTAATTATCTCAAAAAAAACTATGTCTAATAACCCTCGTTACAACCTTACGGTTGACGAACAAAATATAATCATTAAGCTTGATAAAAAAACAACTAATTATCAACAACTAATACAACTACTAAATCATCTTGAATTTGAGGCAATAAGTCAAAGCAGTCAACTAACTGAAGAAGTAGCCTCTGAATTAGCAAATGAAATTGACTCGGCTGTTTGGTCAAAAATCAAATCTAAGATTTTCAAGTCATAAACTATGATTAAAAACAAAGTACCTATTATTGTTGATACAAATATTTTATTTTCAACATTACTCAAAGAAAAATCCAGTTTTAGTGAATTACTACTAAATTCAAATTATGACTTTTTTATCTGCGAGCAAGTGCTGGTAGAATTATTTAAGCGTAAGGAAAAAATACTAAAAGCTAGTCAATTAACTGAAGAGGAAATTATTAAGATTTATCAGACACTGCTTAAATGTATTAATCTCTATAAAGAAGACTTGATATTACCTGAAAATTTAGTAACAGCATATCAGTTATGCCAGGATATTGATGAAACCGATACTCCTCATATAGCTCTAACTATAGAATTAAATGGCTTGCTTTGGACGGGAGATAAAAAACTTAAAGAGGGATTACAACGAAAGGGTTTTATAAAGTTATTTGAACCAAATAATTGATATTTATATTTTTTGTATAGTTGAAGAAAATTATTCTTTTGAAAGTGAAATATCCTAACCTTTTAGTATTTGTAGGTTGGGTTGAGGCAATGTTAGCGCAGCTTATCCGTAGGATAAACCCAACACAAATAATTTATTCCAAAACCTTTTCTATAAATGTATTAAATCTATATTTATTTATTAGCTATAAGTGTTATAATTAGACCATAACTTTCTGTATATTTAAAAAGTTAATTTAGTGATTATTTTAAATTTTATATGTTAAAAAAATAAGGATTTAGCCATTAGTTGATTACAGTAAAAACAGGTAATAAATGGTGAAAACAGACAGTATTTTCTACGA
>NZ_JAYKGW010000200.1:0-11747 GCF_035285525.1 Okeania sp.
AGATATTTTAGCTAAAGGCAAATTTTCTATAATTATTAAATATAGATATCCTCAGAATTTTCCACTTTCTGACTTTTGCCGAAAGTTGAGATATTTTGCCAGAGAATATCAAAGTTTGCTTAGGAAAAATATTTTAGCTAAAGGCAAATTTTTTTTAATTCTTAAATATAGATATTCTGATAATTTATTACTTTCTGACTTTTGCCGAAAATTCATAGATTTTGTCTGAGAATATCAAAGTTTATTTAGGAAAAATATTTTAGCTAAAGGCAAATTTTTTATCATAAATATTTCTAGTGCGAGCATCTTGCTCGCGTATATCTCAGCAATTTATAAACCACTGTAATATTTCAAATATTTCTACTATTTACTGAACACTTATTTTCCCCAACCTCCTATTAAAAATCAACTCCATCAACAGCATCATTAACCTCTGTCAAAAAAGCCAAAGCATTAAACTCTATACTTTCTGTCATCTGAGGAAAAATTGCTAAACTTCCCAACGCTTCATCACCAATAATATTTTCATAAGGGTCTAACTTTAAACTTAAATTACTACTATCTCTTTCCTGTTTTTCAAACCTCGAAAAATGGAAAAAAGTTAAATATTGAAGAATATCATTTTTCAACGAACTATCATAAACCAAACCTTGCCGAATGTCCTCATCATCCATCACCCCAGAATAATATTTTCCTAACAAAGTGGAATAAGAAATAACGCCATTATAAAATCGTTCATCCTCAGTTCTTTTACCACCCACAGAAATGCCATTAAACAAATTGAAAAATACCACTGATTTTTGACTACTATCTTCAGCAAGATTCATTAATTGTCTAGTGTCTTGAATATACAAAGATTTTGCTCCAGGAGTTTTGAGTTTTCGGACATAATATTTATCAAAAAGTACAGGATATATTTTAATGTCATCTCGGTTTTGTTTCATCGTTTTAATAATAGTAGGAGACATAAAATATAATCTTTCTTCCTCTTCTTGTTGAGTAATATGTAATTTACTGGTATAAGGTGCTTGTGCTACATATAAAAAGTGTTGATATCCTTCCAAACAAAGTTCGCTAATTCTATCCATTAACACAGGTGGTTCCTCATACATCTTTCCTTGTTTATAGTTATCAAAAAATGTAGTCAAAGGTTGAATTTTTACACTGCCATTTTCTAACCTTTCAATACTTATTACTTCTCCAAATAAATTAGTAATTCTATCACTACGTTTTTGACTACCTTTTCTGGAGTCACTCAGTTTACTAGAAACAATAATAATTGCCAGTTTATCTAATAAAGTAAAATCAGAATTATTATTGAAACTAAACTTTTTAGGCAATACAGAATATAGGGAATTTAAACCATTCCTAACATAACTATTACCTACCCGAAAACCTTGAGAATTACACCGATATTTTTTACTAAAAATAAAAGCTAATGTTTTGGCAACATTAGCCAGAAACTTTTCAGCCGGAAAAGGATTTTCATGGGTTCCTTCATGGAGTCGCAACATCGGAATAAATAACTCTTTTTCTTCTCCTGAATATTGCTCTAATAAAATATGTAAACAAAGATAAGATAACAATATCCAAGTAAAACGATAGATAAATGCTTGAGTCGAATTTAATTGATTTTTTCCTGATTTTAAACGTTCATTATTGTAACTAAATAGAATAAATTTATATCCTTTCTGCACAAAATTTTCGTGATAAATTTGCCTACAAGTATCTGTATTAGGTATCCACATTACAGGCAATGTTTTAATTCCTGCTATATCATATTCCCACTGAAAACTTTGGCGATCGCTTCCCTCAAAATAACGTACATCTTCTATCTTAATACTTGCAGGTAGCTGACACACCGCTCGATTATTTGTTGCTTCCTTAACCAGAAAAATATACCTCAGACATTTCTTATAATTCTCTCTTAAATCATCGTGAAAAAAATTACCTTGAAACAAACTATCATCATCAGTTTTGATAATTCTTTTATTAATACAAATTTCCCGCCTTTCTATAGAGTTAGGTAATTTTTTCCCTCTATCTAAAAAGTTTCTGACTAAACCCCTTAACTTCTCGATTTTTTGCTTCACTCCATATCTCTTAAATCCTTCTATCAAGCCCCGAAAAATCTTATCTTTTTCATCATCATTATCTCCTTTCAATACAGGCAAAACATTTTCATCAAATTTAGGTATAGGATTATAAGTTAAATCATCATCATAATGATAATTCTCTTCCGTTGGGTTTGGGCAAGAAAATATAAAATAGTATAAAAAAGCTCGCGTCAATATTTTTCTTGCCCAAGTTTTCTTTTTCTCTGGATTAGCCTTTAACGCCTCATTTTCCTCATAATTATTATGAGTAATTATCTCCAAATTATAATCAAAAACTTCTTTTCCACCCCTAGCTTGTACTTTCCCATCCAACTTCATTTTCAAACCCAAAATAAACTGAGTTTCTCCTGTTTCTCTATTTGTAGTTTCTCCCAAATTACCATGAATAATTGGAATAATTGGCAGTGCATCAAAAACTTCAGCACGAGCAAAAATATCCCGGTAATTAAAACTTTCTTCAGCATAAGAAACATCATAATATCCATCAGCTTTAGACTCATCATTAATATATTCTTCCACTAACTTCAAACGCCGAATTAAAACTTTCATATAAATAACTCCTAGCTTATAATTAGTCTCAATATTCGCTAATAAATGTTCTAAATATATAATTTTAGCTTCCTTTTTTAACTTCCCCAAAGTTTCCTCATCTACGAGTTTTTGTAACTTATTAAAATCGGAGTTTCTATCCTCAACTTGTTTTCCTAAAAGAACATAAATATCTTCAATCTCTTCTGGGTCTTCTGAATCAAAATTCTTTTGAATTCTCCGTTTAATTCCTGTTTTTAGCTGAGACTGAAACTGCGTAATATTTCCCACTGTAATTGTCAGCTTATGGAATTTTAACAAAGAATTACTACCGGGAAGTTGAGAATCTAAAATTAACTCTTGTTTTTGCAAGTCTATGTATTTTTCGTCAAAAGGATAAGCTAAACCTAGTTTATTAGCACGCCCCTGAAAATCTGTTAAATTAACAATCAAACTATCGACAAAACTAGCAATATCTCCTATTCCTTCAGTAGATTCTAAATTAGCGATTAAATAGTCTTTTATTTCTCGTATTTTACTCAGAAATTTTTCTTTCTCTTTCTCTACAAAATTTACAGTAGCAACACGAACACCCTTCGTATTGCTTAAAGGATTTTGAATATCCATAGTAGCAATAGACTCAGCTATCTCATCAATATTTATCAGTAAACGTCGGCGATCGCTCGATATTTTAAACAGATTTTGTTCTGGTAATTTATTCAAAATTTTTTCTAACAAGCTTTGATAGTTAACCGGAACTAGATTATCACCTTCCCTAATAGTATTTCCCATTTTTATTGCACCCTAGTTAATTGTATTTATGCAATTATTATGCTGGAAATTATATCCAGCTAAATTCTTATTTATTAATTATATAGACAAACTAACTACTATTATAAAATGATAAAATTCTATATATTTTCTTTATTTTTACCGAATAATTAAGCTTTCAAGCCTCTCCTTTAAAGGGGATAAAAAAAGAATATTCAATATAGTCAAGCCTCCTTATTCCAAGAGGTACTGATAACTTTACGGACTTTGCACGTCTAGCGTCCCTACTGATAACTGAAATGACCAAACATTTTTCTGAACTTATGAAATTATACTCTTAAAGTTTTAACCAATTAACATAAGCATTCAGCTAGAAAATAAATAAAGCAAAAATTGCCTTAACTTCTACCACATTTTCAACCCATAAACCATAAACTAAACCAAAAGAAAAACCTGCTTTAGTTTCAAATAAAAGTAATAAACCTGATAACTAATACCTGACTGCTAACTGCTTACCACTAATCTTAATTTGGTTGTCAAAAATTCCAGAATAAAAGATAAGAAAGCATTCTTCAATTATCCCAGATTTTTCTAAACTTTTCCCAAAAAATATATTTTCACCAATCAAATAGGCAAAAGTAATTTTAAAAAGTAATTCTACCTAATTAAACATAGATAACCATTTTGTAATTATTTATGTTACATTAGAAATACATTGTGTAGAATAAAAGATAAAAGAATGAATGAATACCATAAAATCCAAACCGTTTTTTTGAGAAATCCTGACAGTAATTATAAAGATTTACTGTTAGGTAAATTTGCTAAACCAGAATTTGATTTGCTCAAAAATATCGACTGGGTTTGGACAGAAAAAATAGACGGTACAAACATCCGAATAATGTGGGATGGCGAGTCAGTTAAATTTGGAGGTAGAAGTGATAATGCTCAAATTCGTACATCATTATTAGAGGTGCTGCAAAAGAAATTTACCGTAGATAAAATGAGTCGAGTATTTAAGGAACAAACAGAAGTTTGTTTATACGGTGAAGGTTACGGTAAAGGGACTCATAAAGGAGGAAATTATTTACCAAATAGTGTTGATTTTATACTTTTTGATATTAAGATTGGAGAGTGGTGGTTAACAAGAGAAAGTATTGAAGAAATAGCAGAAATGCTTGGTATTAAAATTGTACCAATAATTGGTATTGGTTCCCTGGATAAAGCAGTAGAATTTGCCAAAAAAGGTTTCACTTCTCGCATAACAGAAAATAAACAATTTATGGCAGAAGGTTTGATTATGAAACCTCAGCAAGAATTATTTAATCGTGCTGGAAAGCGAGTAATAACTAAGATTAAATATAAAGATTTTTTTTGATATTTTTATAAATAGGGACGTTGCATAACAAAAATGCGTTACATGTCGCGCAGCGAAACGTCCCTACAAGATTTTGGTTATGACAATGTGGTTCATCCATTTCAAAAGCGCTGTAAACATAATAACTTACTGAAGTTAACTGATAATTAATTTCATTCTTATATCACTTCTTGGAAATTAATTCCTCCTTTAGTCTGATAATGAGTTAATAACTCAAAGCTAATAGCTGTTAGCTAAATTCTCTTACAAATAATCTTTCTCTACTTCTTACTCTTTTTTCTCTGATAGTAAGACTTTTATCTGAGGATTTTCTAATAATTTAGTTGCATCTACTAATAGTTTATCAGTCCAAAGTTCTTTTTTAAGACGCTGCAAGTTTCCCCAATTTTTGTCTAATTTTAATGCTGTTTCAGCTATTGTTAAACTTTCAGTTTTGTCTTTGTTGTAGAGAGCAACTCCTAATGCTAATTTAGGTTCTACTAATTGGTTATTAATTTCAAGTGCAGCTTGTCAATGTTCTATTGCTTCATCTATTTTTTTCATTTCATATTTAACTAAGCCAAGATTAATAATAGAAACTTCATAGTCTGGTTGAATTTCTAAAGCTTTTTCATAAGCAGCGATCGCCTCTTCATATCTTTCTAAATGTGACAGAGCAGTGCCTTTGTCAAACCAAGCTTCGTGAGAGTCTGGTTGAATTTCTAAAGCTTTTTCATAAGCAATGATCGCTTCTTCATATCTTTCTAAATTTTCCAGAGCAATACCTTTATTGCTCCAAACTTGGTGATTATCTGGTTTAATTTATAGAAATTTATCATAAGCATAAATCTCTTCTTTATATCTCCCTAAAAGTGACAAAGCATAGCCTTTATCGTACAAAGCTCCTTCATAATCTGGTTTAATTTCTAGAGCGTTATCATAAGCGATAATTGCTTCTTCATATTTTTCTAAATTTGAGAGAGCATAGCCTTTATTTTGCCAAGCATAGTGAGAGTTTTGTTTGATTTTTATAGCTTTATCAAAAGCAAAAACAGCCTGTTCATATCTACCTAAATATCTCAAAGCAATACCTTTATTATTCCAAGCATCGTGAAAGTATCGTTTGATTTCTATAGCTTTATCAAAAGCAGAAAGCGCCTGTTCATATCTACCTAAATATCTCAAAGAATAGCCTTTATTGTTCCAAGCTTCGTGATAGTCTGATTTAATTTCTAAAGATTTTTTATAAGCAAATATCGCCTCTTCATATCTGCCTAAATCTGACAGAGCAAGACCTTTATTGTTCCAAGTTTGATTATCATCTGGTTCTATTTCTAGATATCTATCATAAATAGAAATTGCCTTTTCATATTTACCTAAATATCTTAGTGCGTTGCCTTTCTTGTTCAAAGCATAGTGATAGTTTGGTTTGATTTATATAGCTCTATCAAAAGCAAAAACAGCCTGTTCATATCTACCTAAATACCTCAAAGCAATGCCTTTGCTATTCAAAGCATAGTAATAGTTTGGTTTGATTTATATAGCTCTATCAAAAGCAGAAATAGCCTCTTCGTATCTGCCTAAATCTGACAGAGCATTGCCTTTGCCATTCCAAGCTTCGTGAAAGTCTGGTTTAATTTCAATAGCTCTATCAAAAGCATAAATCGTCTGTTCATATCTACCTAAGTCTGACAAAGCGATGCCTTTATTATACCAAGCTTGGTAATAGTCTGGTTCAATTTCTATCGCTTTTTCATAAGCAGCGATCACCTCTTCATATCTTTCTGATTTTATTAGTGCATCTCCCTTATTTCTCAAAATTATGTGATAGCCTGGTTTAAGTTCTAGGTCTATTTTTTATCTATCATAATCAGTTATATGTAAATTTTGTGATAATTAACTAGCAACCATAGTTATAAAAAAACAAGCTTAAACTTTTTGAACGCTTAAGCTTGTTTCTTTATTATAATAAAAAACTTTACCTTTAACTTCTTAACTGAACAGGCATAATTAAATAAGTCATTTTTAATCCTCCCAAAGGATTTAAAACTACCGGAGTTGTAGCCGTATTTAACTGAATAGAAATTTCCGAAGCTGAAGGAATAGCTTTCAAACCTTCAATCAAATACTTAACATTAAAAGCAATTTCTTCTGGTTCATCAGCAGAAATTTGTGCTGCCAGAGACTCTTTTCCACTACCCACATCTTGAGCTTCTACAGATAAAGAAATTTCCTGATTAACATTATCAATAGAACACTTTAAAATGTTATTTTTTTGGTCAGCTAAAACAGCTATTCTTTCCACCGCTCCTAAAAATTGTTTCCTATCTACATTAATTTGATTAGTAAATTTATTAGGTAATAATTGACGATAAGCTGGATATTGACCTTCCAATTTTCGGCTAGTTAAACGTTGTTCTCCCAACTCAAAAATTACCTGACTTTCATCAAATTTCAACGTCACAGAAGCACCAGATTTACCCATTCCAATCATTCGTTCAATTTCTCTTAAAGCTTTTGCTGGAATAGTTGCTTCAAACTCTGGCATTTCTTCAACTTCTTCTGTTTCTTCCTCATCCTCCGGTGTGACACTTTCAGTCTCCACTATTGCTAAACGATGACCATCAGTAGCAGCAAATACTAAACCATCTGGTTGTACTTTTAAATTTACTCCCGTTAATACTTGTTTGGTTTCATCAGGACTTGTCGCAAATAGAGTACCTTTCAAACCACTAATTAAAGCTTCCGGTGGTAAATTTACTACTCCTCCATCTTCTACGTTTGGTAATTCTGGATATTCCTCCCCTCCCATACCTCTAACTTGGTAACGTCCAGATGTGGAAGTAAGGGTAGCAACGGCTTCTCCCTCATCATCATCAATGGTAATATTACCGTCTGGTAATCTTGAGACAATATCGTTAAATAATTTGGCAGGTAAGGTAAAAGTTCCACCGGTTTCTACAACTGCTGGAAAACTGGAACGAATGCCTAAACTTAGGTCAAAACCTGTTAATTCTAAACGTTGATTCTCTACATCTGCGGTTAATAAAACGTTGGCTAATACGGGATGATTAGGGCGAGAAGGAACTGCACGGCTAACTAAAGAAAGGTTACTACTTAAGTCACTTTGGGTACAAGTTAATTTCATTGGATTTTATTTATTTGATGAACTTGAGGTTTTTTCAACAAAGCTTACCTCGGACTGAAATCCTAGCATTATTAACTGAAGTAATCTAGACTTCTAATACCAAGGGCGATAAATGTTTTTTGGAAATGTGTAGAAGTCAGTAAGAGGGAAAAGTTTTATTAATAATATTTCTATTTAATATCTGTGGAAAATGTGGAAAACTTCAAAAAATTTTTACCAGGACAATGATTTCACCAATAAATAGCCTGTGGAAAACCTGTGGAAAAATCTATATTATGGGTCATTTCAGTTATCAGTTTGTAGGGACGTTGCATGCAACGTCCTTACAGTTATCAGTATTTTTGGCTGTTTGCACAGCATGACCTAATTTTTAATTAAAATACTTTTCAAAAATTAAAATTAACATAGATGGATTTATGTCAAGAAAGCCTAACTTTTCAGTTATCAGTTCCTAGGGACGTTGCATGCAAGGTCCGTACAGTTATCACGTCCGTACAGTTATCAGTATTTTTGGTTATTTACGAAGCATTCCACACCGAAAGTATCGGGATTGAAATACTGAATTTTTATTTCTTTCATCGCCTTCAAAGGGGAGGCTTAAAACCTGATTTTAATTGATTGAAAACAAAGATTAATCGTAAGCATTCAGCTATTAGCATCTCAGCTATCAGCTCTTTAATGAAGAGAGCAAATTTTTGAACTTATAGTACATTTTTAAGCCATAAATTGAAGTACAAAAACGAGGTTTTGAGTTGTCAACCCATACATTGTTTGGCAGGAAATGTAAATATTTCCCAGAAGCTGATAACTGATCGCTGATTGCTAAATACTTAAGGTTAATCTTCCCATACTGAATCCTCAAATGATACTATTCGTAGTACCAATATCTATTTTTGCCAAAAAATATGAATACCTTTTCTAAGTACATCAAAGAAATAGAATTTTATCTACAATCCGACAACGCTACAGAACATACATATCGCCCCATATTAAAAAGTTTAATAGAATCTTTTGCCACTGAAATTAATGCAATTAATGAACCTAAAAGAATTAAATGCGGTGCGCCAGATTTTTTAGTTTTCCAAAAACAACAAACTATCGGATATATAGAAGCAAAAAATATTGGTACTTCCCTCAATAAAGCCGAGAAAACTACTCAACTAACTCGCTATTTTAAAAGTTTAGGAAATTTAATTTTAACCGACCATATAGAATTTCGTTGGTATATTAAAGGCGAACAAAGTTTAAAAGCTAAAATTGCCAAACTTAGCAAAAATAAGAAACAATTAACTCCAGACTTAGAAGGAATAGAACAAACAAAACAAATATTCCAAAAATTCTTAAATATTAACATTCCCTTAGTCAAAACACCCCAGGAATTAGCAACTAGAATGGCAAATATTGCTCAGTTAATTAGAGAAGCGATCGCTACTGCTTTAAATGATGAAGATAAGGGAGGAACATTACGAGACCAACTCGAATCTTTTCAGAATGTTTTACTGAAAGATTTAACTAAAAATAAGTTCGCAGATATGTACGCCCAAACTATTTGTTATGGTTTATTTGCTGCTCGTTGTAATTGCGATATTCCCGATAATTTTTCTAGGTGGGTAGCAGCTCGCGATTTGCCAAAAACCAACCCATTTCTTAGGAATATTTTCGGGCAAATTGTTGGTACAGAATTAGATGAAAGAATTGCTTGGGCGGTAGATGATTTAGCAGAATTATTGAAGCATACAGACATGACAGAAATTCTTCAGGATTTCGGAAAAAAGACTCGTAAATCTGACCCAGTTGTTCATTTTTATGAAACATTTCTAACAGCTTATGACCCAAAAATGAGAAAATCGCGTGGTGTTTATTATACTCCCGAACCTGTGGTTAATTATATTGTCAGAAGTGTCGATTATATTTTAAAAAATAAGTTTGATATTCCTAAAGGTTTAGCAGATGCTAATAAAATCAAAATTTCTCATCCTAACCAGAAAGGAAATATTGATAGTAATCAAGAAATTCATCAAGTTTTAATTCTCGACCCGGCAGTGGGAACAGGAACTTTTATGTATGCTGTTATTAGCCATATTTATGAAAGTTTTCTACAACAAAAAGGAATGTGGTCTAGTTATGTTAGTCAACATTTATTGCCTCGTTTATTTGGTTTTGAATTATTGATGGCTCCTTATACGGTAGCGCACATGAAATTAGGTTTACAACTGCAAGAATTAGGTTATAAATTTGATTCAGATGAACGGTTGAGAATTTATTTAACTAATACATTACAAGAGGCATTTCAATTAGAAAAACAAGTAATTGGTTTTGCAACTAGGATTAAAGAAGAGGCTGAAAATGCTAAAGAAATTAAACAAGAATTACCAGTAATGATAATCTTAGGAAATCCTCCTTATGCTTATGAGTCAGAAAATACTGACCCTTGGATTATTAATTTAGTCAGAGATTATTATCAAATTGACGGGAAACCTTTAGGAGAAAAAAACCCTAAAGGATTATTAGATGATTATGTTAAATTTATTCGTTTTAGTCAGTGCCAGATTGAAAAAACAGGATATGGTGTATTAGCTTTTATTACTAATCATGGTTATTTAGATAATCCAACTTTTCGTGGAATGCGTCAAAGTTTAATGACAACTTTTGATGAGATTTATGTTTTAGATTTGCATGGAAATAGTAAAAAGAAAGAAGTTTCTCCTGATGGTTCTCCAGACCAAAATGTGTTTGATATTCAGCAGGGAGTAGCTATTGGAATTTTTATTAAGTTGCCTAGAAAAAGTCAGAAATTAGCAAAAGTTTATCATGCAGATTTATGGGGAGTACGGGAGTTATTTGAAGATACTTCTACTGGTAAAAAATTGATAGCTGGTAAGTATCATTGGTTGGAAGAAAATGATATTTATTCTACAGAATGGGAAGTTTTAAAACCTCAGTCAAAATTCTATTTATTTAAGCCTCAAAATATTGATTTTCTTTCCGAGTATGAGCAATTCTGGAAAGTAACTGAAATTTTCCCAACTCATAGTGTCGGAGTTATTACTGCCAGAGATAATTTAACAATTCATTTCACAGAAAAAGATATTTGGAATACTGTAAATAAGTTTGTAAATTTATCTGTAGAATCGGCAAGAAATGAATATAATTTAGGCAAAGATACAAGAGACTGGAAAGTTGATTTAGCTCAAAAAGATTTAAAAAAATCTGAGATTTCTCAAAGCAATATTACTCCTATACTTTATCGACCTTTTGACAAAAGATATACTTATTATACAGGCAGATCGAGAGGTTTTCATTGTACTCCTAGAGGTGAAGTAATGAAACATTTTTTGGCAGGAGAAAACTTAGGTTTAATTACAACTCGTCAGCAGTCACAACCCGGAAATTGGCATCTATTTGGAGTGACAGAAAATATTATTGAATCTTGTGCAATATCAAATAAAACAAAAGAGATAAATTACCTTTTTCCTCTCTACCTTTACCCTGATACTCCAGGTGAAAAACAATTAGGAATAGGTCGTCGCGCCAACCTCGCACCAGAATTTGTTCAAGACTTCTCAAAACGACTCAAAATGAAATTTATAATTGATAGTAAAGACAGTAAAAAACAAACATTCAGAGCTGAAGATATCTTTAATTATATATATGCAATTTTTCATTCTCCCACCTACCGCAGTCGCTACTCCGAATTTCTGAAAATAGACTTTCCACACATTCCTTTAACTAACAACCCAGAATTATTTTTCCAACTAATAAAAATAGGCGATCGCCTGATTAATCTCCACTTAATGAAAATAACTGCCTCAGAAATTAGTAGTTATCC
>NZ_JAYKGW010000201.1:0-12770 GCF_035285525.1 Okeania sp.
ACAGCCTCAGGCAAGTACACCATCTCAATCAAGGCCACAGCCTCAGGCAAGTACACCATCTCAATCAAGGCCACAGCCTCAGGCAAGTACACCATCTCAATCAAGGCCACAGCCTCAGGCAAGTCAACAGGGATCGCCAGGAAGCGATACTCATAGCTCAGAGACAAAAGTTACAACTACTCCTCCAGGTAATAAACAAACAACATCTTCACCACCAAAACCACCAGAACCACCAAAATTACCAACTGCATCTACTCAACAAGTACCAAGTTTACCTGAATTACCAATAACAGGAAGTCCACCTTCTCAATGGAGAGGACCTGGTTTTCCACCAGCACCACCGTCGCCACCTCCACCTCCACCTCCACCTCCACCTCCACCAGATACCAATATTGCTAATGGCATAGAAGTTAGTGGAGTTGTGCAAGTGGGCACTCAAAAGCAGATTATTGTTAAAGTTCCGACCGAACCTACCAGCAGATATGTGAAAATTGGACAAAGGCTAGCTAATGGCCAAGTGTTGGTAAAGCGAGTTGATTTGAAGAAAGGAGCTGAACCAGTAATTGTGTTTGAGCAAAGTGGTGTGGAAATTTCTAAAGAGGTTGGAAGTAAGCCAGCAACTACTGAAGGACGATAAAGAATAACTGCTTTTCAGCAAGTTTAGACATTTAATCATATAAATATAGTTTAAGAAAAGGACATTTTCAATAATAGATAATTGATAATGGATAATTGATAATTACCTCTCCCTAAAAGGAAGAGGATTGAATAAAAGGAAAAAATTTATTTTTCTTGGTCGATTAGATATAGTTAGGGAACCCATCTATCTCACCCTTTCGGAAACTAGGCTTTTTATAGCGCGCAGCGTTTCATGCAGGCTCAAGCGCCTTTCGCTGCGCGACATATAAAGCGAAGCGCAAAAACGACAGCTTTTTAACCCTTGAAAGGGGAAACTTCAAGGCGCGAATTATTTAATTATTTAATTATTAATCCTTCGGTAACCCAGGTTCCGCACGTCAATTTGTAACACTAGAGTATTATAATAATTTGGTAGTTTAGTAAGTACTTATACTGTACAAAGTATCTTTATTTAACTTGATCCTGAGTCAAATTCTCAAGAAAATATTAAGTATTTATGCTTAATTAATTGTTGACTTTTATTGACCATTATGATTTTTTCCTGAATTATGACTCCTTACTTCCCCTCCTGGGAAGGCTTAGGGGTAAGTTGACCCCTGACTCCTAATTTAACACTACATTTTGACGTGCGAAATTTAGGTTATAACTAGGTATGCACAAAAAAAGCTTGACTACATTAAATTTTGTAAATTATACCAATGTGCGCACTTAATATTTACACATTATTTTCTGTACACCTTTTCGCTTACTGTATGCACTTTCAGCTAGACATTGTAAATACCTAGGCACTCATTGCTATAACTCAAATCAAGGGGGTGAAAGAAAATAAACTTCACTATTTCAAGCCTCTAGCAACAGCTGCGAGGTACTGATAACTGATATGATCTACTCAATAGAGATTAGGAAATTGCTGAATAAAATAAGGAATAAGGTCAATTTTTCTGAGTAAGTAAAGAGAATAATAAAAAAGGAAATTTCAGATTTCAAGCCTTCCTATTTCAGGGAGTACTAATAACTGATAACTGATAACTGATAACTGAAATGACCATGTTGCTATTAATAAAACAACTAACTAAAGTAATATTAACAGGTTCTTGTCTAGGATACATAATTATGATATCCTATTATCAGCCTTTAATGGCACAAGAACAAACAGAAGCACCTTTTTGTGAAGGTAATCCCCCTACAGGCAGAGTTAAGTGTAATTATTCTAATGGAGATAATTATTCTGGAGATTTTGTCAATGGAAGACCACAAGGGAGCGGTATATATGTCTATGCTAATCGCGATCGCTATGAGGGGCAATTTCGTAATGGTCTTCCCAATGGACAAGGTACTTTTATATTTTCCAATGACGCTAGGGTTACAGGAGTATTCCAAAATGGACAAATTAGCTCTGGGACAATTATTTTCGCGAATGGTGATCGGTTTGTTGGAGATTTTAGATTAGTCCAGAATCTCTCTAGTAGTGTGATTAGCAGTCAGCCTACAGGTAAAGGTCAATTTATTTACGCTAATGGTGATCGTTATGAGGGAGAATTCTTTGCTGGAGAACCTTTTGGTCCAGGAGTTTTTACTCGCAGTGATGGAATACGATGTCAAGGAGATTTTTACAACGCAGCACTAGATGGCAAAGGAAATTGTACATATCCTAATGGAATTCGCTATGAAGGGGAACTAAGGGGTGGAATACCCCATGGAGTGGGGATAATTATAGATTCTGAAGGAAAGCGATTTCCTGGAGTTTTCCGTAATGGTCAAAGAGAGGAAGAAACATAATATTATTTTGATTAATACTAGGGCGTGTCATCAATTACAGAGGTTGACATTAAAGTATACTATACTGATCAACAATAACAACCATAGGACGGCTCTAAATGACTAGACGTTATGGCTTCCGTGATGACCAATGGGAGCTACAAATTTACGACCAGGACGTAAAGGAACTGTCCTTCCGAAAGCACAGGACAATCGTCTCTTTGTGGAAGCTGTTTTATATAGATATGAAGCTGGAATTCTCTGGAGAGACTTACTATTATTGATTTGGGGACTTCCGCATTGTCCATACCAGTTTGAGTCCTTGGAGCCGTTCAGGAGTCTGGAACAGACTATTTTCAGCTCTAGCTGAAGATGCAGATAATCAATGTGCCATGATCGATGCTACTATTGTTCCTGCTCATCAACATAGTGCTGGAGCCAAGGAGAGTAGTGCAGAACAGGAAGATATTAGTCTTAGCTTTCCTAGGATTGAGTACCAACATACATGGGGTAGTAGATGCTCTCGGTAATCCCACCAATTTTTTTTAACTCCAGGCCAAGCCTGCGACTTAGATAGAGCAGATATTCTCTTGCCCCTTGTAGAAACTGATGCCATTTTGGCTGATAAAGCTTATGATACTCAGAAACGAGTAATTGGGCTTTTAACCCAAAGCGGAATAGAAGTAGTAATTCCACCTAAGAAAAATCGCAAAGTAAAGTCGTCACTACGATGAAATATTGTACAAAGCACCTCATCTCATAGAAAATTTCTTCGCTAAACTTAAACAGTATCGAGCCATCCCTACTAGGTATGATCAGCGTTCAGTAAACTTTCTAGGGGGAATTTATTTGGTAGCCTCAGTCATTTTATGAGCTCGCGCGATTACCATTTTCTAGAAAGCAGAGAATAACTCTAATGTCAACCTATTTAATTTATCACACACCCTAGATTAATTGCAACAAAACTTAAAAAATTATTAGACTTAAAAAGGATAGGATAGATTAACAATTTTACCATACTTAATTTAAGGGAAAAAAATCATGGTTCAACGTGGTTCTAAAGTTCGGATTTTACGGAAAGAATCCTACTGGTATCAGGATATTGGTACAGTTGCTTCTATTGACAAAAGTGGCATTAAGTATCCAGTTATTGTCCGCTTTGACAAAGTAAACTACAACGGTTTTAGTGGTAGTGCAGGCGGCGTTAATACTAATAACTTTAGTATGGATGAAGTTGTAGAGGTAAAATGACCGAAAGGCAGATAATTAGGTTCAAATTGTTTTGGGAATCTAAAACTATAGAAAAAGCTAAGTCTAGCAACTCTAAATTCAACAAGCAAAAGTAGCTAAAAACCAAGCATTCAGCTATTAGCTATTAGCTATCAGCCATTAATATCAAATCTACCTTTAGAGAATAAAATTAATATTGACAAAAACTCCAAATCTTGCTAAGGTTTGGTTTCCAAACCTCTACAATATTGCATTGTACCAATACTACTGGATTTGATATTATTTATTAAATTTATTCTCTAAAGCTAATAGCTCTTAGCTGACGGCTGAATGCTGACGGCAAAAAATATCTCAGATAAATTTACTAGGAAAAAATTTTGGCAGTATCTATCTATAATAATAATAAAACTGTAGAAAATAGTTAGCATTGTGCCAGAACTGCCAGAAGTAGAAATAATAAAACGAGGTCTCAATCAACTGACTCTCAATAAACAAATATTGGGTGGGGAAGTGTTGCTAGAACGCACGGTTGCTCACCCTACTTCTATTGATGATTTTTTAGATGGGTTACAGGGAAAGGCGATCGCCAGGTGGCATCGAAGAGGTAAATATTTGCTAGCCCAACTCTACAAATGGAAGAAAGAAACTTTAGAACTTAACTTGGTTAAACAAGAGGAGGATGGTTGGTTAGGAGTACATCTACGAATGACAGGGCAACTTTTATGGGTAAATCCAGAAGCAGAACTACACAAACACACCAGGGTTAGATTATTTTTTGGTCATAAATCAACAGAAGACAAAAAAAATTCTACCCATGAATTAAGGTTTGTAGACCAACGTACTTTTGGTAAAATGTGGGGAGTAAGACCAGCAACAGAAATATCTCACATTATTACAGCTCTGAAACAACTAGGTCCAGAACCTTTTTTCCCAGCATTTTCCCCTGAGTATCTTAGCAAAAAATTACACAAAAGCCATAGACCTATCAAAACGACTCTTTTAGACCAAACTATTATTGCGGGGTTAGGTAATATTTATGCTGATGAAGCTCTATTTTTAAGTGGTATTAGACCAACAACTTTATCTAAAGATTTGACTAATCACCAATTAGAACAGTTACATTTAGCTATTATTAAGGTTTTAGCAACTTCTATAGATAAAGGTGGTACAACTTTTAGCAATTTTTTGAATGTTCAAGGAGTTAATGGTAATTATGGCGGTGTAGCTTGGGTTTATAATCGTTTTGGTCAGCCATGTCGCATTTGTGATACATCTTTGGAAAAAATTAAGTTGGCAGGAAGAACTACCCATTTTTGTCCTCAATGTCAATCTTAGGGGATAGGCAGTAGAGAGTAGGGCGTAGGTAAGTTATCAGTTATCAGTTATCAGCTTTTTTAGTTTTTATGTTTGAACATTAGATAAAGTTATGATTTTGAAATTTTGGCTTTAATATTTTAAATTTTACTACTTTTGCGTGACTGTTAAATGGGGAAATTTTTTTGGGTTGGTTAACGAGGTTTCAAGATTTTTAGCGCTTTTTTTTGATTTTGTGATATTATAGACATAGAGTATAATTGGAGCCTTTTATTTCTTAATTTAGTTTTATAACTGTTATTTCTTATTATGCTGTTGTTTTGGTCTGTTTTTGTCTGAATTTGCTTTGCTTAAAATGACTTTTTTTATCTGTCCGTTTTTTGCTGTTTTGACAAAGTGTTGATTTTGTGATAGCAAAGCAGGTTTTTTCGTTTTTTTTAATTGTATTTTGTTGAATAATTAGTCTAGAGGATGGGCAAACAAAAACCAATAATTTTATCATATCACAGTTGGCTTGAGGATGCAACCCTAATTCTCTGATCGGCGCGATTTTTTTTGGGGAGTGCTTCAGAGAATGAAAATTTTGAGTAATTAGGGAAGGTTTGATAATCAAGCGATCGCTACTTTATTTCCAGGGGTGCTTCAGAGAATGAAAATTTTGAGTAATTAGGGAAGGTTTGATGGTAGAGGAAATTTCGACTTTTCCTGAGTGAGGGTGCTTCAAAGAATGAAAATTTTGAGTAATTAGGGAAGGTTTGATAATCAAGCGATCGCTACCTTCTTCCTCTTTGTCAGCGATGGGTGTACCTCAAGGGCAAGGGAAAGCGCTGTCATTTCAGTTATCAGTTATTTTGATAGACATTATATTTTAGTCTTTAATAAACCTAGTTTCTCTGCTTCAATAGAAAGAATTTAAGATCTGACATCTAACTTCTAAAAAATCTGTATAAGAAAAAATATCTACTTAATCTAATTCCCCATTAAAATTTAATAGAGACAAGAAAAGAAAAGGAATCCATATTATGGCAGATATTAAAAAAGGTAGTTTAGTTCGTGTTGTCCGAGAAAAACTGGAAAATAGTATAGAAGCTAAAGCCAGTGACAATAATTTTCCTCCTTATATTTTTGAAAGTAAAGGAGAAATTGTTGATACTAGAGGAGATTATGCTTTTGTTAAATTTGGTAAAGTTCCGACTCCGAATATCTGGTTGCGACTAGACCAATTAGAAAAATTTGAATAAAATTTTCTGTACAACCAAAACTTTATCAAAATAATGTGGTTCTAAAACCCCATCTTGATTGTACAGCATTCCCTATGGGAATCGGCGCAATATTTTTGGAGTCTTGTAAAATCCCCCTTACAAAAATCACTTCTGTGTGTAGAGCATGAGCTAGGAACTTCTGACTTCTGACTTCTGACTTCTAACTTCTAACTTCGTTAAAGGGAGCGAATAACTATTCGTTCCCTATTAATCTCAAAAAGTTACTATTTTGGACAATAGTTAGACAAAAAAATTACTCTTCTATTCCCCAACTCCTGAAAATGGTTCAAAAAATTAAAATCTAGTATTTGATTAAAGATGAAAGTTCATCCCACAAATTCGGGAAACTAACTCGGAAAGTATCAGGTTTTGCTAGTTCCATATCTTGGTATTCAAAACCTGGAGCAACTGTTTCTCCTAACAAACCAACTATCACCTCCATTTCTATCAGTATTGATGCTCATTTGGGAACGGTAAGTCTCTTGAAAATAACCTCCTTCTGTATGTTTAACTAAAGATAATTTTTCAATTATATCTTGCTTATTCATTAACAATTTTACCCCTGAAAATAATGTAAATCAAATAAAATAGAATTACATAAGGCTTACTGATTAAATATAAAAGCGTTGATAAATAAATATTTTAGCCTTTTGATTTATGTCGAAAGTAGTGCCTAACTTTTGGCTGTTGTTGTCTCAAAATAATAAATTTTTGACCTTAACTATCAGAAAATCTGGCCGTGACAAATAGTTTAAACTGTTCCCTCTTCCCTTCTTTTACTAACCGACTTATTCAGCAAATCCTAAGTATTTATTTAAGAGAAATATGGAGTTAGTAATATAAAAAATTTTGGTAACTTTTTGCTATTAGTAAAATCTCCTACTAGGACTTAAAATCAAACAAATTCTTTTTAAGTTATCAGTTATTTAGGAACTCCGTATCAAGCTGGTATTTTCAAACTTGAAACTTCCTTTTTTATACTATAGAAAGGAAAAAGTTGAGACCTTATTGCTACGAAAAAATTTTAGTAGTTATACAGAAGTAGTTTGGCTAACTAATATAACTTCTTACTTGGAGAAATATTTCGACTAAACCTACTACTTGTTTATCATTACTAAAATACTATGAATCAACTAATAATCCATAGGGAAGGGGATAGCTTTCTTCATCGTCACCGGTTTCAAACCAGTAGTGCATATGAGCTTCGACAAACTCCTCACGACTAATAGAACCTGACTTATCTGAATCAATACTATCAAAAGCTTGGTTCGCTTGTTCCGATTGCTCTACTCCAGTATATATTGCTAGATACTTTCGGTACTCTTCACGAGATATTTCTCCAGAATGATCCGTGTCAATGATATCGAAAAAAATCTCGTTTTTATGTCTACCTGCTTGAAGTACTTCATCTGATGCTTCAGCCACAGTCTTTGCAACTTTAGTGATTAATTCTTCTTCAGTAATTTGAGTATTATCATCAACTGGTTCTCCTCCAGCTATAAAATGCTGAAACAGAGAATGACACATTTCGCGAATTTTTTCGTTCTTTGATGAATCAGTTTGCAGTCTAATTAAACGATTGGCAATTTCTTCAAAGTCGGAGAGGGTTAAAACCTCATTTTTATCGACGTCCATAAGTTTGAAGTAGGTCTTCATTTTAGCACGCCAAATACTTGATGATATAAACTTTTCAGGAGACATTTTTATTGAAGAATAAGAAAACTACATCAACTAACTTCTTAATATCATCATAGCCTCAGAAATTTTGGATTATGTAATAAAAATTAATATTTATTGTCAGTATTCAGTAGTCAGCTATAAGCCAGGCTCCTCCGGAGGAACTGCTTTAACAGTTATTGCTTCTAGTTTTTGATAGAAGCTTATATTATTTAGAAATTTTATTTTAATATAAAAGCTAGTTTTCAAGTCTATATATATTAGTTTAAATATGATCTTTAAGCTTGAGGTTTCTTTTGCTAATAGCTGAGGTGCTAATAGCTGAATGCTTATAATACCTCTATAATTTTCACCTTGTCATAGTAGAAATAGTTTTTCCTAGTGACATTAATGTTCGTTTAAAGTTATCTGCACGACTCCGAAAATCATCACCTTTTCCTAAATCAAATGCCATTCCTTTGACTCCAGATAATAATTTTAAATAAACTTTACTTTCAGTGTCTTGAGTAGCAATAACTAAATAAAATTGGTCTATTCCTACAGTTTGAATTTCTCTTACTACTTCCTCAATATTTTGAGTTTCTTGATCGGGAATATGTGGAGGAGCGTCTGTGATTAAAACAATAACTTTATTACTGTCTGAATCAAAAGGTTGACGTAATGCAAACATCACTGCATCTAAACTACTTTCTGGTGCATCTCCTCCTCCATAAGCTTTTAGTTTAGATACTTCTTGACGAAAAAGATTGGGATTATTTGTAAATACTTCGCCATTAATTTTTAACACTCTATGTTCTTCATTAATTAGGCGATCACGAAATTCTATTAAACCAACTCTAACTCTGACTCCATCTTTTTCTATAGTATCGGCAAATTCCATAATTGTTTCTTTTATGGCATTAATTTCACCCTCCATACTGCCAGTACAATCTAACACAAACATAATATCTGCTTGGCGTTTGGCTAAAATTTCTGCTGTTAGTTTTAGGGCTTCAACAAGTTCTTCTGGCGAATGACTTTTTATAGTTGGTTTTGATCTTGATGTTGTTTTTGGTTTTGTTTCTAATTCTGTACCGCATTGTTGACAGGATTTAGCGGTATCTAAATTTGAAGTTCCGCAATTAAGGCAAGTTTTCATTTCAGCGATCAGTTATCAGCTTCTTTAGTTTTCATGTTTGAAAATTAGATAAAGTTATAGTTTTAAAATTTTGGTTTTAATATTTTAAACTTTACCATTTTTGAGTGACTTTTCAATAGGGAAATTTTTTTGGTTTGGTTAACGAGGTTTCAATATTTTTAGCGCTTTTTTTCAATTTTGTGATATCGTATACTTATGATATTCTTGGAGCATTTTATGTCTTGATTTAGTTTTATACCTGTTAATTCCTATTATGCCGTTATGTTGGGTTATTTTGTTCTAAATTGTCTTTGCTCAAAATGACTTTTTTTCTCTGCGCGTTTTTTTCTGTTTTGACAAAGTGTTAGTTTTGTGATAGTAGGGCATATTTTTTGTTTTTTTGGGAATTAGATTTGCATTGAATAATTAGTCTAGTTTATGAACGAGTAACACCAAGTGTTTTTATTCTACCACAGGTGCTTTCAGGATGCAACCCTAATTCTCTTATCGGCGCGACTTTTTTCAGGGGTGCTTCAGAGAATGATTGGGGGGGTAGTCAGGGAAGGTTTGATTGTCAGGCGATCGCTACTTTTTTTCAGGGGTGCTTCAGAGAATGATTGGGGGGTAGTCAGGGAAGGTTTGATTGTCAGGCGATCGCTACTTTTTTTCAGGGGTGCTTCAGAGAATGATTGGGGGGGGGTAGTCAGGGAAGGTTTGATTGTCAGGCGATCGCTACTTTTTTTCAGGGGTGCTTCAGAGAATGATTGGGGGGTAGTCAGGGAAGGTTTGATGGAAAAGGAAATTTCGACTTTTTTCAGGGGTGCTTCAGAGAATGAAAATTTTCAGTAGTTAGGGAAGGCTTGATTGTCAGGCGATCGCTACTTTTTTTTTCAGGGGTGCTTCAGAGAATGATTGGGGGGTAGTCAAGGAAGGTTTGATGGAAAAGGAAATTTCGACTTTTTTTCAGGGGTGCTTCAGAGAATGATTTGGGGGGGGAGTAGTCAAGGAAGGTTTGATGGAAAAGGAAATTTCGACTTTTTCTTGGGGAGCAGCCAGAATCCAGAATCCAGGAGGAAGAGGAATCAGAATCACAGAAGAGCTAGCCAAAAAAATATTCCCTTAATTTTCTCCCATATCTTGCCCAAAATCCTAGAATGCATGATTTTTCGGGAACCGTACCAGAATTACCTAAAAGCTGGTACTCTATTAGTACCTGCAAAAGCTGAAACCAATTCTTAAACAACTGACAACTAAAAAAGACTAATTGACTAGAAACGGACAGGTAAGACGACACGAAAACCCCTATTGATGCTGAACCGATCCCCACTGCTACAACTACGCCTGGCACATCGACAATCCCTAGAATAGTTGACCCAACTACCACCACGGATAACTCTGTGCAGTCTATATTTACTTTGTCCCCAAATTTCCCAAGCAGTTCCATCCGTAGGCGCTCCATTATAATTATTGTGCCAAAGATCCTGACACCATTCCCAGACATTCCCGTGCATATCATATAAACCAAAAGCATTGGGTGGAAAACGTCCCAGTGCTGTTGTTTGTTTTAGAAATTTACCTTGAGGAGCGTTACCATAAGGATAGTTACCGTCGTAGTTAACCAACTCAGGCGTTATAGTTTCTCCAAAATAAAAAGATGTAGTCGTCCCTGCACGACAAGCATATTCCCACTGACTTTCGCTAGGCAACCTGTAAATTTTCCCAGTTTTCTTGCGTAGCTTTTTACGAAAGTTTGTAGCTTCATCCCAACTCACACTTTCCACTGGGCGACTTCCTCCTTTAAATCGAGAAGGATTATTTCCCATAATGGCTTGGTACTGGTTTTGAGTAATAGGATATTTGCTGATAAAGAAAGGTTGGAGAGTAACTTTATGTTGCAGATTTTCATCAGACTCTCTTTCAAACTCATCTTTTGGAGAGCCCATAAGAAAATTTCCCCCAGGAATATAAACCATTTCCAATACCACCTTCTCATCTAAATATTCTCTAAAAAATTCTGCTTCCTGGCGACGGCGACTAATTTCTTGTCCTTGGGAGTTGACCTTTATTACCTCAAAGCTAAATTTATCCGGTATTACTCCTTTAGGAAAGGGAGATTTTTTTTCAGAAGTCTCTTTTGGCATCCTCTCTTTAGGAGGTAAAGGTAACGGCTTTAGTGGTTTTGTGGGAAAGGGAGATGTTTCTTCTAGCTTCTCACTTCTATTTCCCAAGTCTTTCAGAAAATTTATAAATTGCGATATTTTTGTTTCTGACTCCTGAATGCTGGTTTCTGACTCCTGAATGTTGGTTTCTGACTCCTGAATGTTAGTTTCTGACTCCTGAATGTTAGTTTCTAACTCCTGAATGCTGGTTTCTAACTCCTGAATGTTGGTTTCTAACTCCTCACTTCTGACTTTTGACTTTTGACTTTTGAATTGTATCTTCCACCATTCCTGAATATTTCCAGGACGACCTTCCTGCTCAAAAACCAAAGCCGACATTACCAACTCTTGCCAAGGAGACTCTAAATCTTCTGGTTGCCAACCTTTTTGTTTTGATAAACGTTGCAAAGCATTAGGAGGTAACTGCCCAGTCAACATTTCATAAACCATCATCCCCACTTCAAAAATATCGCTCTCTACTCCCACTTCTCCTCCCCCAATAACTTCTGGTGCGGCATAAGCTTCCGTAAAAGTCCGAGTACTAGAAGTACTCATAGAAGTTCCGAAGGTTTGTTTTGCCGAACCAAAGTCGATCAATACTAACCGCCCTTCTGGGGTAAGTAAGATATTGTCGGGTTTTATATCCAAGTGAAAAATTCCTTGTTGATGTACTGCGGATAATGCTAAGACGAGAGGAGAGATTATTTCTGCGATTTTCTCAGGGGAAAATTTTTTCTGAGGTTGAGAGTCTAATTCTGTTCTGAGAGTTTTTCCCGTGACTAACTCCATGACTAGATAGGCCGTATCATTTTCCTCAAATAAATCTTTTACTCTTACCACATGAGGGTGATCGAGTTTTGCTAATATTTGTCCTTCCCGGAGAAACCTTTGCAAACCCCGTTGAAATATTTCCTGTTGATTTTTGGGGATGGTAAAACCGCCAGTGGTAGGGTGGCGGAAAGCGTGGTTTTGGGGATAATATTCTTTGATGGCGACTGTTTTTTGTAATGATTTATGATACCCCTGATAAGTTACGCCAAACCCTCCTCGACCCAGGGCGTAGTTTATTTGGTACTTATTGCCATGAAGTTTCCTACCTGATGCAAGTAGATCGCGGGTGAGTGATGGTAGGTATGCGCCACAGTTGGGGCATAGTTTTGTGTTTAGTGGAAGACCGTCAGTATAGCAACCTGAGTTTAAGCAACGCATCATTTTCAGTAAGGATGAGGGAAGAAGGAAGAAGTTAAAAGATTTTCTGCAATTATACCGTGGCTGAGTTTTCTTTCAGAAGTTAAAAGTTGTCTATTTACCTGAGAATTTTTCATTTTCTGAAGCACCCGAATTTAAGAAGTGGTTGCCTGAGCGATCGCCTCCTTGTCTATATTACCTGAGAATTTTTCATTTTCTGAAGCACCCGAAATTGAGAAGTAGTGTTTTGACTCGGAAAAATCCTTCTATTTACCTGAGAATTTTTCATTTTCTGAAGCACCCGAATTTAAGAAGTGGTTGCCTGAGCGATCGCCTCCTTGTCTATATTACCTGAGAATTTTTCATTCTGTGAAGCACCCGAAATTGAGAAGTAGTGTTTTGACTCGGAAAAATCCTTCTATTTAC
>NZ_JAYKGW010000202.1:0-20812 GCF_035285525.1 Okeania sp.
TACAGTTTTTTCTGACAAATAATTTCTTATGGCTATGTATATTTTTAGTATTGTATTCAGGGCAACTTCATAGAGGAATCCTATTACTTATGGTTCTGCGTATATAATTAAATATGAATACTTAATAAATTTCTTTAGATTAATTTAATACTAAATTAGGAATTAGTATGTATAGTTAATTAATGTAAAAAATTTGATAAATACTGACAATTTATTGGTAGGATTTTACCCGGAGTTTCTAATTTAAAGTAGGAACTATCAAAAGAAAATTTATATTATGATAAAATCATAATTTATGGTAGAACATAAACGTGTTGGTATCTTGACCAGTGGAGGAGATTGTGCAGGTTTAAACCCTGCAATTCGCGCTGTAGTCTATCATGCAATAGGAACTTACGGTTGGGAAGTTGTCGGAATTCGTCAAGCTACTCAAGGATTGATGGAGCGTCCACCAAAAACACTTAAACTAGAGATCGAAGGAATAGACCCCTTACTAACTTCAGGTGGCACAATTTTAGGAACTACAAATAAAGGTAATCCTTTTGCCTTTCCCATGTCAGATGGTACTTTGCGCGATCGCTCTCAAGAAATTATTGACGGTTATCATTTACTGGGACTTGATGCTTTAATTGGTATTGGAGGGGATGGTAGTCTTGCTATCCTGCGTAAAGTTGCTCAACAAGGAAACTTGAACTTAGTAGGTATCCCCAAAACCATTGATAATGACGTTAACTGTACTGAACTATCTATTGGTTTTAATACTGCTGTCAAAATTGCCACAGAAGCATTAGACCGTTTACATTTTACTGCTGCTAGTCATAGTCGCGTGATAATTTTAGAAGTAATGGGAAGAGATGCGGGTCATATTGCTCTGAATGCTGGGATTGCTGGTGGTGCAGATGTGATTTTAATTCCGGAAATTCCTTACAAAATAGAAAATATTTGTAACTATATCCGCAAACGTCAGGATTTAGGCAAAAATTACTCCTTGATCATTGTAGCAGAGGCAGTGCGGACTGAAGCAGGGGAAGCAGTGACACAAGATGATTTATCAGGTAAATCTCGCTTTGGGGGTATTGGGTATTATCTAGCTGAGAAAATCTCTGATGGTAGTGGTGCAGAAGTTCGCGTTATAGTGTTGGGTCATATTCAAAGGGGTGGTGTTCCTTCCACCATCGATCGCTTAGTTGCTTCAGCTTTTGGAGTTGGCGCGATTGAGTTGATTGCTGAAGGAAAATATGACCAGATGGTAACTTGGCAAAATAGACAAGTTGTTAGTGTGCCGATTGAGGAGGCGATAGCTAAATATAGAGCAGTAGATCCTGATGATACTTTAGTTAAAACTGCGCGATGTATGGGTATTTGTTTGGGAGATTAATTCAAATTATATCCACTTAAACGGCGTTGCACAATGTCAAAAATTGGGAATTTTGAATTTAATTCCGTAGGGGTTTGGTCTCCAAACCCTCTTCATACCCTTCCCAAAATTAAAATTAATGTATAATCCAATCAATGTAGGGGTTTCGTCTCCAAACCCTCTTCCCATAATGTGGGGGTGTGCTCTCCAAATCTTACCCAAAATATCAAAATTAAAATAAATGTATAATCCAATCAATGTAGGGGTTTCGTCTCCAAACCCTCTTCCCATAATGTGGTGGTTGGCTCTCCAAAATATCAAAGCCATATAATAACCCAAAATTAAAATAGATGTATAATCCAATAAATGTAGGGGTTTTGGAGACAAAACCCTCTTCATACCCTTCCCAAAATTAAAATAAATGTATAATCAAATCAATGTAGGGGTTTGGAGACAAAACCCCTACGATCAAATGCTACAACCTATTTGGGTTTGGAGACAAAACCCCTACCATAATAGATTCGGTTTGGAGACAAAACCACTACCACAATAGATTCGGTTTGGAGACAAAACCACTACGATCAAAAGAAATGACCTCCAAAAATTATAATCCAGAAATCCATCATCGTCGTTCTATTCGTCTGAAATATTACGATTATAATCAAGCAGGAGCATACTTTGTTACTATTTGCGTGCAGGATAAAAAATGTTTGTTAGGTAAAATCAAGGAAGGTTTAAATCAGATTAACCAGTATGGAAAAATTGTTGAGGAAATTGGGAATTATTTACCAATAAATTTTTCTAGAATAGAAATTGATGGAGCTGTTATCATGCCAAATCATTTTCATGGAATTATTGTTATTAATGAATATCAAAAATTTGGAGAAAGTTTCAAAGGATCTTGAGAAAAAGATTTCGAGAGACCGGGGAAATTTTATGATCAAAAGACTTTTTTAGGTTCGGTTATTGCTTATTTTAAGTATGAGACTACTAAGTTAATTAACTTACAAAGAAATTCTCCAGGGGTTAAGTTTTGGCAACGTAATTATTATGAGCGTATTGTTAGGAATGAGGATTCTTTGAATATTTTGCGTAATTATATTGTTGAAAATCCTCTGCGATGGGAAATGGATGTATTACATCCCGATAATTTGACGGGGGTTGGGTAGGAGGGTTTGGAGACCAAACTCCTTCGACTACTCCCAAGAAAGCGATCACATTAGTTATTTAATAGCTGATCTCTGGGTAGGGACGTTGCATACAACATCCCTACAAGATTATAATTTAAGAATTAATCATTAGCTTGATCATTTTTTTTATCCAAGCAACTGCACTCTCCACATCACTTACTTGTTCTCCTTCAGGAAGAGGTGGACGTTGAATCATCACCACTGGCATACCTAACTCCCGTGCAGCAACAATCTTAGCATAGGTAGCATCACCACCACTATTTTTACTCACGATCGCCTCAATCTCATACTTTTGCAAAAGCGATCGCTCTTCCTCAAAATAAAAAGGTCCGCGTTCAGTCAAGATTTTTCCCGGAGGTACTAAACTATCTGGTGGAAATAAATCGATGATTCGGATTAAAAACCAGAGATGTTTGAGATGAGCATAACTTGCTAACTCTTGGCGACCAATACTCAAAAATATTCGTGAACCTAAATTTGCCAAAACTTTAACCGCAACTTCATTATTTTCTGCTTCTATCCAGCGATCGCCCTCAACTTTTTTCCAAGGAGGACGAACTAACATTAAACGAGGGATCTTTAGTTCTGAAGAAGCGATCGCTGCATTCCCAGAAATTTGACTTGCAAAAGGATGAGTTGCATCAATTAACAAATCTATTTCCTGTTCTCGTAGATAATTTATCAATCCAGACACACCACCAAAACCGCCAATGCGTCTAGGAGTAGATCCGATTGCAGGTTGCCGAGTCCGACCTGCAAGAGAATTTATTATCTCTAATTCTGGTATAGTAGAAATTAAAGCTATTAATTTTGAGCTATGCCCAGTACCACCAAGAACCAACACTCGTTTGTCTCTTGCCATAGTTACGGAATAATGAATAATTAATAACTTAATACAGGACTTACGCACGCGCAACGTATTTCTGTCATGGCGGGACTCCCAGCGCCAACAAAACGCAAGCGACAGCGTTTCGCTCCGGGACATGAATGCGGAGTATTCCGGACCGAAAGCAATCTCAAATGACCCAAACTCGTTCCGGATGCGTAAGTCCTGTAATTATTATAGGACTTACGCATGAACGCTATTATTAGGGTGCGTTACACTGACGTTAACGCACCGATCACTATATATAGTCCCTTTGCGTAAGTCCTAAATTAATAATTAGTAATTAATAATTAAATAATTCAAGTTTAAAGCCTCCTCTTTCAAGGGGAAAGAAATTTATTTTTTTCCTTTTAGTCAATGGTCTTCCTTTTAGGGAAAGGTTATTGAAATTTATACAATATAATTTTGCATAAACACTTATACTGGAGAAACTTTAAACTTTTGGGGATTAATTAGGACTTGGTGATTAAATATAAAAGTATTCATATTTTGGAGCTGCTCAGTTTTTGAATCTGAGCATTTTAGGCTAACTACAAGAGAAAAATTAAGGAAGTAGTTGCCAAAATACTTCCTCTGTAATTCCCCTAAATCCTAAATCTGTAGGGACATTACACGCAACGTCCCTACTCTCTACCTTAAGAAAAAGACTTTTTATAAACAAACCCTAATCATCAATTATTAATTGTTAATTATCATCCATTGACCAAATATTTCTTCATAATAAAGCAAAATTCGATCTACTTTTTGACGAATAGCATCTTCAGCATCTTCAGCATACTCTAACCATAATCCTCCTACTTGGCTTTTGTTGTAATCAAATGTCTCAGAGGAAGGAGGAGGAAATAAACCCACTTGTACTTTATCTACTTGGCGTAAATGAGCTGCTACTTCTCGATAGACTGCCAGTGGTAGTCCCTGACAGCTTAATTCAAAACGTTGTTGTTTATGTTTCCGAGTCTCCATTCTTAAATATTTACTAAAAAATAAAGGTATAAAGTCTCACAGAAATTATCAATTTTTTGTCACTCTTTAGGGTTTTACAGTACAACAATTGATATCATCTAAACATACTTTGCCCCACTGCAAACCCCATCGAACTAACTCTACTCGATTATGAGTTGAAGTTTTACCGAGAATATTACTAACATGGTTATCTACAGTTCGTTTGCTAATTTCTAGCTTCTCAGCAATTTTTTCATTGGTCAACCCGTCTGCTACTAGCTCCAGAACTTGCAACTCTCTTTCAGAAAGGGATATATGGGTTTGAGATTCACAACTATTCATAACTTTTTCCTATATGTGTATATTTGCCTAATTATCATTTTAGAGATATCTTGACCACATTAACGTTAATGACAATCTATATAAGAGGTAAAAATATAGGAAAGCGTCCAAAAAGTGGAATAAATTTCTTTTTATGATTAATATCTAAAGAAATTTTTGATTTTAGTAATCATCAAAATCTTTAATGATTTTATACTTTTGATTACCAATTTATAATTCTCAGATACTTAAACCAATATGACCCATCCCTATGCTATTTGTCTTGGTGAAATTTTATTTGATTGTCTAGCGGACCAACCTGACAAAGCTTTAAATCAAGTTGACTCTTGGGCAACCTACCCTGGTGGCGCACCTGCTAATGTTGCCTGTGGTTTAGTTAAACTGGGTACTCCTGCTGCCTTAATTAGTTCTGTGGGTAAAGATACAGAAGGTGAAAAACTGGTACAACTTTTACAGGAAATAGGGGTAGATACTTCAGGTATCCAGGGACATCCTTATGCACCAACCAGAAAGGTCTATGTCCTACGTTCTAGTAGTGGAGACCGTGAATTTGCTGGTTTTGGAGAATATCCCACCACAGAGTTTGCTGATACTCACATCAAACCTGAACTCCTGCCAGAATCTCTATTTTTGAATAGTGAATTTTTAGTCCTCGGAACTCTAGGACTGGCCTATCCCGAAACTAGACAAGCTATTTATCAAGCTCTTGATTTAGCTGACCAATATCATCTGAAGATTATGGTCGATGTTAATTGGCGTCCCTCCTTTTGGCCTAATCCTGGTGAGGCCAGAGCCTTGATACATTCTTTACTACAAAGAGTAGATTTTGTCAAGCTTTCTGAAGAAGAAGCTGAGTGGCTATTTGATTCTAGGGATCCTGGTACAATTACTTACAGATTAGATTCAGTAGAAGGTACATTAGTAACCTTAGGTAACGAAGGGTGTGCTTATTACTTGTCAGATAATGAAGGAAAAGTACCTGCTTTTTCAGTGGATGTTGTAGACACTACTGGTGCAGGAGATGGGTTTGTGACAGGTTTTATACATCAATTACGCCAATATGGTATTCGCCGTTTACAGCAACCAGGGGTAGCAAAACAAATTGTTACTTATGCTTGTGCAGTGGGGGCGTTAACTACTACTCAATCAGGAGCAATGACAGCTCAACCTACTGCTGATGAAGTAGAAGCTTTTTTAAGTAGCTATTTACATCAGTCAAATGAATAATTAATAGGGTTCTGAAAAAGTATTTTTAAGGATATAGGGAGATGGGGATATAGGGAGATGGGGAGATGGGGAGATGGGGAGATGGGGAGATGGGGAGATGGGGAGATGGGGAGATGGGGAGTAATTTTGCTGCCCAACTCTTCGCCAAAATACACTCCTTTTTAAACCAGGGCTACCCAAAAAGTAGCACTTTTACGGTTCCCGAGAAATCAGAACCTAAAAAGACATTTACCTTTTATATGTCAAATTTTTCATACTTTTTCAGCAATCCCTAAATACGCAATGTGCAACTTTCTAGTGAATGATCAGCATTTCTGAGTCTTGAGCAGAAAGTCTAGTTCCTAAAACTTCCTAAACTCATCAGTTGGAAAAAGTTGCACAGGACGTTAATAAATGATGCTTATATAAGAATTTAGTTAGGCTAAAATACTCTCTGAACTCTTTAGTTAATAAATAAGCATTCAGCTATTACCATTCAGCTAGCTTCCTGCGGAAGAACTGCGTTAACAGCTTTTTAAAGAATCAAGCAAAGACCAAGGTTACCTAACAGAAATGTTTCATTGATATTTCACTCCTTGACTACTAATTGTTTCTTCCAAGATAATGAGTTCATAAACTCATAGCTGATAGTTGACGGCTGAATGGGAGCACATTCCGCAGGAAATGCTTACATTAATAAGTGACAAAAATTAAGTTAATTGGAATTAAAAATTATGGGACTTTTTGATCAAATTATTGGTGCTATTAATAATCCTAATCAAGAAGCTAGTAGTAGTCAATTGAGCAATATTCTTGGTACTGTGGAGCAACTAAGTGGTGGTCTAGGAGGAAATACTGGCGCAACTCAAGTTGCTATGTCAATTTTAGGTGGTCAGGTACGTTCAGCTTTGCAACAAAAACGAGAAGAGTCAGGTAGTACAGGAGTTCAAGAAATTATTAATCAATTTGCAGGCACGACTCCTAACCCCCAAGCAGTTGCTGCTATATTTTCTTCTAGTCAAGTCACTAATATTGTTAAAAGTATATCTGAAAAAACAGGTTTTGATGCGTCACAAATTCAGAAATTATTACCTACTCTTATTCCAGTAATTCTCAATTTATTAAAGACTGGCAATGACACTCAAAACCCTAAGCAAGCATCTAATAATGTTTTAAATAGTTTTTTGGATGCTGATGGAGATGGAGATGTTGATATAGCTGATGCAATCAGAATGGCAGGTGGTTTTCTAGGTGGTTAAATAAAAGTCTTTAGGTAGGTGATTTTAAGTTTTATGTAGATCAAAAATCACTTATTTTACCTATGTTTACATTAAAAGATATTAGAGTTCATTGAGTCTCAAATACTCTCTGGACTTTTTGTTAAAAACTAATAAAAGTTAATTGGAATTAAAAATTATGGGACTTTTTGATGAAATGGCTGGAGCTATTCATGACCCTAACCAGGAAGGTAGTACAAATGAATTGAGTAATATACTGAGTAGCGTTAAGCAACTAAGCGATGATAGTGGATTAGACCTTAGTAAAACTGAAGTTGCTATGTCAGTTGTAGGGGGTCATTTGCGTTCAGCTTTACAAAAAAAACAGCTAGAAAATGGCACAGATTCCGTTGTAGGAGTTGTCAATCAATTTGCAGGTACAGTTTCTGATTCTAAAGCTGTAGAATCACTATTTTCTCACGCTCAAATAACTGATATTGCTCAAAAGATTTCTGAAAAAACAGGTCTTAATACTTCACAATCTGAAAGTTTATTACCTACTTTAGTACCAGTTATTCTCAAAGTATTAAAAACTGGTGCTGGTACTCAAAATAATAACCAAATAAGTAATCGTTTATTAACTATCTTTTTAGATGTTGATGGAGATGGAGATGTTGATTTTGTAGATATGATAAAAATCTCCAAAAATGATATAAAAAACCCTTTCAAAAAATGGCTGTTTAATATTGGGAGAAAGCTAATGCCGATAATAAGTCGTTTTTCTGGTCGTTAAAGAAAAGTTGTAAGCATTCAGCTATTTGCCTCAGCTATCAGCAATAAAAAACTCGGTTTGAAGGAGGATATTTAAACGAATATAGAAAGTGAAAACGGAATTTTTTAGTCAGAAAAATTTCTGATTTATCGGGAACCGTATCATAAATCTTTTTTCTCAAAATAAAATCAATAGCTGAGTGCTGAATGTTTACGATAAAGTTTTTAGGTGTTACTACAGATTTCAGGCAAATGACTTACAGGGTAATGGTGAAAATTGTAGTGGGGAAATCTTGCCGACGATAGATGTACGTCACGGGCAAGGGAAAGGGCTATATATATAGCAATCCTAAATTAGTTGTGACTGTTTTTATAATAGTTAATCTCGGCTAAAAATTTTGAAAATTATAACTCTTGATTCCTAAATATAGCTAAAATATTACAACTTAAATAGGATTGTTATATAAATTTTTCCTAATAGAATAGACAATCTCTTCTGGAGATTTTTCAGCATCTATTATTATTGCTTGTTTTGGTTCTTCCAGAATATCAAATTGACTCTGAAGCATCTCAAATTTCATAAAGTGATTTTTTCTTTCTTGGAGTCGTTGAGCACATAAATTAAAAGAACCTTTTAAATATACTATTTTAACATTTTTTGTATTGGTTAAAAGGTAATGACGATAAGTTTGTTTAAGAGCGGAACAAGCTAATACAACATTTTTATTATTTTCTAACCATTCATCAATTGCATTTCGCATTTTTTCTAACCAAGGAATTCGATCAATATCATTTAAAGGAATTTGATTACTCATTTTTTCGATATTAGTTTCGGGATGAAAAGAGTCTCCATCAAAAAAATCCCAATCTAAAGATTTTGCTAGTAATTTTCCTACAGTAGATTTACCAGCACCAGAAACTCCCATTATAATTATAATCATTAAGAAAATAGGGAACACTTAACAGGGAAAAGGGAACAGGAAATGGGCAATAGTAAAAAAAATAAAACACAAGCATTTAGTCTTCAGCTAGCCTCTTTTTCTTTCCTATGGAATACTTTGCAAACAGAGGAATTTCGCTGATGGCTAATACCTGAAGACTGATGATGAAATAGTATTAATATAGTAGGAAATACCAAGGATATAGTATACTAAATGAAGCGCTTTTTTGACTTTTTTAAAAAACCTGAATATAGATTTACATTTTAAGATAAAAACGCTATTTTAAATTAAATGTGTAATAGTTCAGCCGTCAGTTATTGAGCTAGAATTAAATCTTACTATAGAAGCCTAGTTTTATTACCAATAGTTGATAGCTGGTAGCTGAATGCTTTTAAATATTAATTCTCAAAATTTATAAAGTATTAAAATGGCAATTGAAATAGAACGCAAATTTTTAGTTAAAGGCAATGGATGGCGAAATCAAGCTGTTGGACAAGTTTATCGTCAAGGTTATATGTCTACAAAAGATGGTATAACATTAAGGGCAAGAGTAGCAGGAAGTAAAGGATATTTAACTATTAAGGGACCTAGTGTTGGTAATTCTAGAGCAGAATATGAGTATGAAATTCCCCTTGCAGATGCTGAAGAAATGTTAAATACTTTATGTGGTTCTCGTTTAATTGAAAAGATTAGATATAGAATTTATCATGGTGAATTTCTCTGGGAAGTTGATGAATTTGCTGGAGATAATCTAGGTTTAATTATGGCTGAAGTTGAACTAAGTTACGAAAATCAAACAGTTGAATTACCTGAATGGATAGGAGAAGAAGTTTCTCAAGATAAGAGATATACTAATTCTAATTTATCGAAAAATCCCTGGAAAAATTGGTCTTCAATTTAGGATAAAATAATAGAAAGAAGCTATTAACTAATAAGGTAATTTTTTTAGTGTTGACTGTGCTATTTTTAGCGATCGCTCTAGTATCTATCTAAAATTAATTTTGAAGGAAATTCCAACGTTTTAGTTTTGATATTTGAGAAGAATTACTTGCTAGGGATTTTTTAGTAAATACTATTAATTCCTCTGAAATTTATCATAAAAGTAGTCATTTATTAGTTATTTATACAGAAAAAGCATAACCAATTCCAACATTGGCAGACCTTTTAAGCTCATAAGTCATTATTAACATTTGATTTTTACTTTCTATAAAACCTTCAGCAGGGTCAAAATTATCTAAAAATATTCTGGCTTTACTATTAGACAACATTTCAATATTCTGCTTTAGAATAGAGCGAAAATATTAAAACTATTTGAGTTAAACCAGTTGCTTTTCTAGTAAAAATAACAATAATATCATGTCCGGATAATTAGTGATAAAAAAAACTTTCTCCTGGGAGGGTTAGGGATGGGTTTACTACCCTGATTATTTATAACTATTCAACCGGAAATAATATAACTTTTCCTGTCTTTGGCTCGATTAATAGACCTCCTGAATTACTATAGTTTACACTTGCATCAACTTGAATAACATCCATATTTTTCTCTTTATAAAAAGACGATATTATTTGAGAATTACAGACACAGACAAGGTTAAGATGTTAAAGTGGATATCCAATAAAAAATATATCACCCCCTATTCGCTTTTCTAAATATGAATAATTAGATGGCTCAAAGTTTTCAATAATGGATAATTGATAATTACCTCTCCCTAAAAGGAAGAGGATTGAATAAAAGGAAAAAATTTATTTTTTTTCCTTGAAAGAGGAGGCTTCAAGGTGCGAATTATTTAATTATTTAATTATTTAATTATTAATTATTCGGTAAAGTTTTTGTGCAGATAATTGTGGTATCTCTAGCACTATATAATCAAAACTTTTTTCGTCAGAAGCTGTTTTTGTTCTTTTTAAAAAATCATCATTATTAATGGAGATAGCACTAGCACTAAATGTACCAGGAAAACTATTATCTATTGTTCTAATAATAACTGATGAATTTCAGGGAGGAGAATAAGCAACATGATAATTTGTAACTAATAATCCTGCAACCATAAATCCAGTTTCTGAAGAGACTCTCTCTCCATTAACTGTATTAATAATGTGAACAAAACCTGATTTTACTTCTTCTAAAATATATACCACAGACATAATTAACCTTACCTTAATGAATCAAAAATTAACTAGAAGTATTGTCTATCATAAAAAATTTTCATCAATAATCATATAGAATAATTAGGGGTTACTGATTAAATATAAAAGTCTTTATATACTAATACTTATAGCATTTTTTTTAATACCGATTTCTCGGAAACCGTAAAAGTGCAACTTTTACAAATATAACTACCAAAAAATTAGGATTTTAGGGATATCATAGGGTAGAAAAATCAAGGAACAATTATTCTTCCTGTTATCTCTTTCTTCCTAAACTTCCGACCTTTCCCACACTCTGCTTTTTTCAGCAAACCCTAATTAGGAGTCAGAATTAATAAAGGCTGTATCTACTGAATTTTCCACTAATCAAATATCATTAAACATAAGATTTAGTAGAAATTTTCAAGCAATTTATTCAACTTCATCCTACAGATAAAGTTTAATTCTGACTCCTAAATTTTTTCTTGATCAACTGCGAGTAAAACTACATAAATTCTCGTGGATCAGTCACATATCCAGTCAGTGCTGAAGCTGCTGCTGTATAGGGAGAAGCTAAATAAACTTCTGCTTGTTTATTCCCCATTCGACCAGGAAAATTACGGTTAGTTGTAGACACACAAACTTCTGGTTCATTTAATCGCCCAAATGTATCTTTTGGTCCCCCTAAACAAGCAGCACAAGATGGGGCAGCAGGTTCAATACAACCAGCATCTAAAAATATTTCTGAGAGAGTTTTGCCATCATATTTGACAGTAAATAAATCCTCATAAACTTTCTGAGTTGCTGGTACTAAATAGGTAGGAACTTTAACTTGATGACCTTTAATAAGGTGAGCTGCATGAAGAAAATCAGAAGTTTTTCCACCTGTACAAGAACCTATATAAACTCGGTCAATTTTAACATCTTGACAGTTACGAGCGAGTTCTTTATTATCTGGAGAATGAGGTTTAGCTACCACAGGTTCTAATGTTGTCACATCGTAAGAATGACTACTATAAAAAATAGCATTTTCATCAGTATAAAAAGACTCAAATGATTTATCGGTTCGACCCCGCAAATATTCATAAGTAGTCTCATCGGGAGCAATAACTCCATTTTTACCCCCCGCTTCAATAACCATATTGCAGAGAGTCATCCTTTCTTCCATTGTCATTCGTCCGACAGTTTCGCCAGCAAATTCCATTGTTCTATAGGTAGCACCTGATACAGAAATATCTCCAATAATCTGTAATATTAAATCTTTTGCCAATAAATAATTTGGCATTTCCCCATTTAAGACAAACCGCATAGTTGCTGGTACTTTAACCAATAATTTGCCTGTGCCAAAAATAAAGGCAGCATCAGTATTACCGATACCTGTGGCAAATTGTCCAAAAGCTCCAGCATTACAAGTGTGGGAATCCGTACCAAAAAGGACTTCTCCTGGACGAGTATGACCTTCTTGAGCGAGAGCAACGTGGCAAACTCCCTTGTAGTCTGGATTTGCTTTAAAATCTGAGCGGTCGGTAATATCGTAGAAGTATTTAATATTTTGTTCTTGAGCAAAATCTCGCAAAATATCCACGTTGCGGTTAGCTCGTCGGTCAGCAGTGAAGATATAGTGGTCTGGGATAAGGACGATTTTTTCTTTGTCCCAAACTTGAGCATCTTGGCCAAATTCTCGTTTGAAGATGCCGATTGTTCCTGGACCACAAACATCGTGGGTCATTAAGACATCAACATCGATCCAAATATTTTCCCCTGGGGTAACAGTAGGTTTTCCAGATGCTTTGGCCAGGATTTTTTCAACCATGGTCATTGCCATAAGCGATCGCTCCTATGCGTGATAATTTGATAGGTTATGGATGTATTTTAGACAACTTATAGTCAAAGGAAGAAAAAATCAGGAAAAAGTTAAGTATTAATATTGTTTTATTTTGGCAGTTTTGAAAGCTTAGTTTGATAACTAAGAACTGATAACTGAAATGGCGATCGCTTATTCATAAAAAAAATATTAACAAGTAGTTATAGCAATCTTAAATAATTTGTGAAATAAAACTGTAGGGGTTTGGTCTCCCAACCCTAGTCAAAATGGGATTGGGAAACTAAAGCCCTATTATCAAATATCAAAATAAAATCTATTTAAGAATATTAGATAACTAAATGGGGTTGGGAAAATAAACCCCTACTATAAAATGTCACAATAAAATCTATTTAAGAATATTAGAGAACAACTAATATGATGATTTTCAAACAATATTAGGATTCAATTCTAAATTCTTAATTCTTAAATTCTAAATTATTACATTAGGAATATAAATATGGAATTTGAAACATTAGCTCAAGCAGAATGTTATCAAAAAATTGATGGTTGGATGGCAGAATTATTTAGTGATTATCCTTGGGAAAAACTTGATGAACCAGGGTTTAGTATATTTTTAGGTTCTGCTTGGGTAGAAGTAAGAATTTATCCTTGGGGTGAGGATAGTATTATTAATACTTGTTCTACTGTAGTTATTGGAGCTGAATTAAAGTCTGATTTACTGGAATTTTTATTACGAGAAAATAGTAATATGCAGTTTGGTGCTTTCTCTTTAGATACTGATGGAAATATCTTATTTCAACACAGTATAATTGGTTCTACTTGTGACCCAAATGAGTTGGAAGAATCTGCTTTAGCAGTTTTGGAAGTTGCTGATGATTATGACGATAAAACTGTTGAACGTTGGGGCGGTAAACGTGGGTTAGATATTCCACCTCAATAATGAAAGAAGAAGCAAGAAGGAAGAGAGAAGTTTAGGAAATCTCTATAAATTATTTCTTAATTTTAACCCTCCGACTTTAGTCGGAGGTTAACTGATAACTCAAATGACTTCTGACCTCCTACTCTCTACTCCCCAAAATTTGTGATATATGCAAAATGAATATTGTTTGCTTACAAGTGATAATTGATAACTGATAATTGATAACTGATAACTGAAAAGATGACTCCAGCTAATTTAGAAATTTTTAAAAGATTAGATAAAGCAACAAAAGGTTTAGAATGGATGAGTGAATCTGACTATCCCTTTGAAGCTTTTATTTGGGAATTTGGTGAAAAGATTTTACTGGATAATGAAGCAGTCTTGAAAATTACTAAACATCCTTTAGATACTCCAATTAAGGTTATAGAATTTGAGAGATTTTTTCAAGGAGTAATTACTTATGAAAATTGGGATGATGCAGAAGATATTGATATAGTCAAAAGATATCAAGAACTTGTCAGGATAATGAAAGAATATTTAAGTAATTTGAAAGTTTATAAAGTAGGTGAAATTGAAATTCATGTTTATATAGTTGGTAAGACTAATACAGGAGATTATGCGGGTTTAGCTACAATTTCTATTGAGACCTAAAATAATGGATAATTAAGAATGGATAATTGATAATAAAAACTATCTTTAATTAGGGCTTGTTGATTAAATATAATAACTTTTACCAATAAAGATTTTACCCTGTTTAGGTTCTGATTTCTTGGAAACCGTAAAAGTGCAACTTTTTAGATAGATATGATTTAAAAAGTTAGCATATTGGGTAATACTTTGGTCAAAAAATTACTCCCCATCTCCTTAAAAATACTTTTTCAGTAAATCCTAATTAGGGCTTCCTGAAAAAGTTTCTTGCTGAAGGTAGGCAATGGTTGTAGGTGTTAATTTTTCTACATTATTTCTCCTAGTTTGATGAGGAAAAATCTAGATTTTTAAAGATTAGTCTAGTAATTTTTTGGCACTTTTTGTTACCAGAAAAAGCGTTAAACTTTTATATGTCAAAGCTTTGATATTTAATCAGCAAACCCTAATTATCCATTATTAATTATCCATTATCAACTTTACTTTCAATCACATCTTGAATTTCTTTAGGAACATTTGAAAGAAAATCATAACCAGTAGCAGACTCAATTTTATCCACAGAAACTCGGTAAGCTTTCCAGTCACTTCTAATCCGATTCGAATTAGGCATATCCACAGCAATAACCCTAGTATTTTTATTAACTCCTCTCACACCAGCACCAGGTTTTAAAACAACAATAATTTTCCAGGTTCGACTAGGAATCATCACCTTACCATCAGCAATATTTCCTTTTTTTCTATATCCTCCAGCAATAATATAAAGTTCATTTCCTTCTTCTACAAGTTGGCGAGAATATTGTTCTAACCCTCGCCAAGTTTCCCGATTATTATCTGGAGCTTGAGGAATTATATTTGTCATTAAAAATGTAGCTGAATTATCAGTTTCATTAGCTGTTCTATCTCCTGAAGGAATTAAATGTCCTCGGTCATAACCACTATTTCTATAATCATTTGCTTTGACATGATACCACTCTTCAGGTAAACTATCATCTGGGCAAAAATTATCTTGTCTTTCTACATTCCCTAACCAAGATTTATTAAGTTGCCAACTTACCCAATTTGGTGTTCCTTGCTTTCGGTTATATGACAAAACATATTGCGGTTTTTCCATTAAAAAATTATCGGAATTTTCGACATTAATTGTGGCATTACTTGGATTTCCTAAAGTGAGATGAACTTTAGCAGATGGTTTGATAATTAGAGAACATCCACTGGCAAGTATCAGTAAAATTATTGTGACTAAAGTAGTAAATTTTTTTAGTAAAATTAACATTGGTTTTACCTATCAATAAAAATTATTTTATTCAGAAATATAGCATATTTGGGGTAAATTAGGCATCAGTTTTAATTGTAAAATTACTGTTGTGTGCGCATCTTGCCTATGATAGATGTACTTGATAAGAATGAGAAGCGCTGTATATAAAAATTAAGGTATCAGCTTACCGTTATGTTCATTCATAGATAATCAATAATTGCCTCTGATTAAAACCGAGAAAATTAAACTTAGTAGTGAAATCTCCTAGCACTTTTTTGTCCTTAAAAAGAGAAGCTTTAAACCGAATGAATTAATATTTATTGTCCATTGATAAAGTAGCAATATAGTAATCCTAAATAGGTTGTCACCAATCAAAAACTAGAAATAAATTATGAAACTCTTACCTATTGCCTCCATATCTATTCCTGAAAAAAGGCAAGATTTTTAATACGACTAAAATAGGATTGCTATATAATTAATTTTAAGTTAAAATCTACATTGTTCAACTAAAAGCAAAAACTATGAATATAGAAAAAGCAATAATTAAGAAATACGCAGACAAACCCATGAAAGAAATTGCCGATTCTCCGGTTTGGGCAATCAAAGGAATATCTGAATCAGATGCAATTTTACTAGAAGGAGCATTTGGAGTAAAAACAGTTCGTGATTTTGCTAATCTTAAATATTTTAAGTGGGCGCAGGCAATAGTATCTTTATCAGAAGTAGAAGTTTAGAAAAAATGGTGCATCTCAATTTTAAATAAAGCCAAAAAATTATCTATTTTAGGGAATATTTAACTGGGAATAGAGAATATAAAAAAAGTAGTGGTAGTGTAAAAGTAGTGATTTTTGCTATTTCATTTCTGACATTTATAACGAATTTACTTCTAAATATTACTACATCTACAAGACTAGCAAAAAAGTATTTTTGTAAATCTTGAGATGTAGCAAAAAAAAGCTTTGAGCAAAATTAATTCCTCAAATTTTAAGTTGGAGACAAAGCAAGTATTTTATTAAGTAATTAACACAGATGGAATAACCTTTTTGAGAATTAAATTAATTAAGGCTGGCTGAATAAATATCAGAGTATTGATATATAAAGATTAAAGGTTTTTTGGGGTAAAAAAAAGTGCTAATAAATTACTAAATTAATCTTTAAAACTTCAGATTTTTCCTCATAAAACTTGAAAAAAGGAAAAAAATTAACACCTGCAACTATTGCCTATTGCCTATTGCCTATTGCCTATTGCCTATTGCCTATTGCCCATTGCCTATTGCCTATTGCCCATTGCCTATTCCCTAAATTCACCAACAGACTTTTTCAGCACACCCTAATTATATATTAGCTAGAATTGTATTAATTATTATTCTGTTTATTTCTCCCCCACTCGCCCACTCCTTACTCCTTACTCCCTACTCCTTAATTATTAATTATTAATTAATTCAGCTATACCCAAATATTGAATTTCTTGAGGAGTAACTTTAAATCTACAAGGCAAAATTTCTACCCCTTTTGTAACAGCTTCCCTCAGAAGTTTACCATAATCAGGGTCAGCAATATCCCCAGGAGCAAAAGTATCACAATCGCCACGATTTATTAAAAACAAACATACCGCTCTTTCCCCTTCTTCAACTACCTCCATTAATTCCCGTAAATGTTTTTGCCCCCTCTCAGTAACCGTATCTGGAAATAAAGCAACTCTTTGATTTGCCCAAGTAGTATTCTTAACTTCCAGGTAAATATTTTTAGCCTCACTAATTAACTTAAAATCTACCCTACTTTTCCTATTTTTTCCATAAACAACTTCTGTTTTAACTTCCTGATAATCTCCTAATTCAGGAAATAAATATTCTGCCAAAGCTAACTTAATAATTCTGTTTGGTAAAGCCGTATTAATTCCCACCCAAGTCGGTTCATTATCCATTACTTCAATTAATTCCCAAGTATAAGCTAACTTACGTTTTGGATTATTACTATGAGAAATCATCACATTACTTCCTGGAGTAGAAACCCCAGTCATCGGACCAGTATTTGGGCAGTGAGCAGTAATAATTTCTCCAGACTTTAACTCTATATCTGCCAGAAATCTTTTATAGCGTTTAATTAAAACTCCTGGTTCCAGAGTAGGATATTTATAAGAGAATTTTGGCAGATTATTCATAATTATTTGGTAAGCATTTAGCTGTCAGCTATTGCTTTTAGTTTTTGATAAAAGCTTTATTATACGGTTCCCGATCAATCAGAAATTTTATTTTCCTATGTATTAATCTATAGACTTATCTACTTTCCTTCTTCCCTCTTCCTTCTTCCTTTTTTAGGTAACAGGAAATAGGAAAAAAGTATTTTTGCAAATAAACATAAGATGCACTCTAATAAAAGTCATAAAGTATAGAGAAATTAGGAACTTTTCAGATTAGATAACTACTAAAAAAATCCTTAAATTAACTGTGTTAATCTATAGACTTAAATACTCTCATTCTAAATGAGAAATTATAAATTCTTAGATTCTCAAAGATAATTGTCGTAAAATTGCAAAGCTAATTAATCTTAAAGGAAAACTAGAACTTTTAACAACCTTTAATCGTAAATATTTGCCAATAAGTAAACGCAATATACCTTTTAATCTTGCTTGAAATCTTTCTTTAAATAATCTCCATATTTGAAATTGATCGACACCAGCATAAATTGGTAGAAAAGCTAATTTATCGTAAAGAACATCAGCTCGATGAACCTTACTTAAACCAAAACGAGAATGTTCTAAATTAGGTAAACCTCCATGTTCTCCATAATTCTTAAACGGAACAAAATTCTGGAAATTTCTCTTTCTTAAAAATTCATCAATAGTAGAATCCCACGTTGAATAATTATCACTTCCAAAATTAAGACGAACCTCATTTGCTAACTCAATTAATTCCAGAGCTGCTTCAGGTGTAATAATATAAGCTACAGCAGAAGTTGAAAAACCTTCAGCACAATTATCATTAAAAACACTATAGATTTGAGAGGCACAAGTGTAAAGCCAAGCTATACCCACATTATGATTTTTTAAATTAAATGGTAAAGGTAATAAACCAAAGTTTATAACAGGAACAAAATCAGCTTCAATAATTAAACTTGGTTTCTGTTCTTCACTTGCTTTTATCCAAGCTTTTTTATGATTGAGAAGAGTCAGATAACTAGGAGAATAACTCTTATATTCTGGCTGATGTTTTTGCCTCAAAAGTTGATAATTAAAACCCTGTTCCTGCAAAGTTTTTTCGAGAATCGTAGTATCTTCTTTATAAGCAAGAATAAACACACTAGATACACTCTCTATTAAACTACTTTTATTTGACATAATACACACCTTATTAATCTTTTTTTCTCAAAAATACTAATTAGTCAGAGAATATAACAATCTGAAAATAAATTGTGAATTGTAAATAAAAAAACTGAAACTTTCACCTGTCTCCTATTTCCTAAAAAGCCGTAATATTTTTGACACAAATAAAATCAGATATAAGATTGCTATATTATTCATTCAAAACCTGATAGTTAGATAATTACAAAAAAATTAATCTCCAGTTACCTGCCACTCAAGACCAAATCGTGATTAAACTAATTTAAGCAAAATTACTATATTGTAGCCGTGTCCAAATCAGAACCCAACAAATCTTCTCGTTCCCTAGCTGGAATAGCTGGCATTGTAGCAGTGGCCACATTAATTAGTAAAATATTTGGCCTAGTACGTCAACAGGCGATCGCTGCGGCCTTCGGAGTAGGTGCAGCAGTAGATGCTTATAATTACGCTTACGTTATTCCTGGCTTTTTATTAGTCCTATTAGGAGGAATTAACGGGCCATTTCATAGTGCTATAGTCAGTGTCTTAGCAAAACGGGATAAATCAGAAGCTGCCCCACTAATAGAAACCATTACCACATTAATAGGCGGAGCCCTCTTATTAGTCACAGTTGGCCTGATTTTTTTTGCCGATCCTTTAATTGACTTAGTAGCACCTGGTTTAAGTATAACCACGGAAGGTTTAGAAATTCGAGAAATTGCCATTCAACAATTTCAAATTATGGCTCCGATGGCTTTACTAGCAGGATTAATAGGTATTGGTTTTGGTGCCCTTAATGCTGCGGATATGTATTGGTTGCCTTCTATTAGTCCGTTATTTTCTAGTGTGGCTTTATTAGGAGGAATTTTTATTTTAGTTTTGCAATTAGGAGAAAAAATTACTGAACCAAAATATGCTATGATAGGAGGTTTAGTTTTAGCTTGGGGTACTCTGATTGGAGCTATATTACAATGGTTAATTCAAGTTCCGGCATTGTGGCGAGCAGGTTTAGGAAAATTACGTTTAAGATTTAATTTTCGCAATCCAGGAGTACGAGAAGTTACTAAGGTAATGATACCTGCAACTTTGTCTTCAGGAATGTTACATATTAATGTTTATACAGATTTATTTTTTGCTTCTTATATTCCTCAAGCTGCTGCTTCTTTAGGTTATTCTGGTTTATTAGTACAGACTCCTTTGGGAATTATTTCTAATGTTATTTTGGTTCCTTTTTTACCCATATTTTCTCGATTAGCTGCACCGGAAAATTGGCAAGATTTAAAATATAGAATTAGGCAAGCTTTGGTTTTAACGGGAATTACGATGTTGCCTTTAAGTGCAATTATGGTGACTTTAGCTTTGCCTATTGTGAGGGTGGTTTATGAACGTTTTGCTTTTGATTTATCAGCATCAAAATTTGTGGCTTCTGTATTAATGGCTTATGCAATAGGAATGTTTGTTTATTTAGGAAGGGATGTTTTGGTTAGGGTTTTTTATGCTTTGGGAGATGGAGAAACTCCTTTTAAGGTTAGTGTGTTTAATATTTTCCTAAATGCTTTGTTAGATTATGTGTTAATTAATAGTTTTGGCGCTCCTGGTTTGGTATTGGCAACTGTGGGAGTAAATTTAATTTCCATGATAATTTTTCTCTTTCTATTAAACAGAAAATTAGGGGGTTTACCTTGGGGAGAATGGTTCATTCCTTTTACTGGTTTAATAGGTGGAGGTTTGATAACTGGTTTAGTTTGTTGGAGTGTGCTTCATGGTAGTCAGTTAATATTAGGAAGTGAAGGATTTTTTGTACAGTTATTGGAACTTGGTTTGGCAAGTTTTTCCGGGTTAGTTATCTTTGGTTTGATAGCTATGAAAA
>NZ_JAYKGW010000203.1:0-10530 GCF_035285525.1 Okeania sp.
CGCTCAATGCTTACTATTGTGCAATAGATAATTTTCTGATAGCGCTCAATGCTTACTATTGTGCAATAGATAATTTTCTGATGGCTATCAATGCTTACTATTGTGCAATAGATAATTTTCTGATGGCTATCAATGCTTACTATTGTGCAATAGATAATTTTCTGATAGCGCTCAATGCTTAACTATTCCACAATAGATAATTTTTTTTTGCACTTACGCAGGCAAATCCAGAAACCAGATTTATTTGTGTAAGTTACAGCCATTTTTCTTAAACAAACCCAGCTTATTAATTTTGATAGAACTTACGCAGAAACCGGGTTTATCAAAGAAATTTGGTGATTTGAGCAACAAGAACGGTAATAAACCCGGTTTCTTGATTGCTTTGCGTAAGTCTGGTTTGATTGAAAGTAAGAGGAAACCTAATATGTCAGAGCAGAACAAAAGTCAATGGGAAAAAAATGCCGAACGGCAAAAAGATGACGATCGCCGTAGAAGAGACAAAGAAGAGTGGAAAGCATTTCAGGAAGCAGAGAACGCTAGAAGAAAACGGGACAGCTATTATTCTCGTCAAGAAGCAGAGGCTACTTTGAATATACTAGAAGCATTACTAGCTTTATGTTGTAGCGCAACAAAATTAATTATCAAAAGTTTTACTAAACCCAAAGAAATCCAAGAAATAATAGATAATGCTCTCGACAATATTCCTATCATTGGATGGCTCAATGGCTGGATCGAACAATTCAATCAAGATATTAAGAAAAGTGAAGACGCATTCAAGAAATTCGGTAGTAATTATTGGATTCGCTGGTATTTGTTGTCATCTGTCAATGCCATTATGATGTCTATTTACCGATGCGGAGTAATCTGGCTTTTTTTAGTATTTTGGTCTTGGTTTTTCTCATATTCTGTGGGAACTATAATCCCGGAAGGAGTTATAACAATATCGAGTTCGGGTAAAGATTTATTCATTGTACTTGGAGAAAAAGTTGGCTTCCTCGCTCAAATATTTATCAAGTACGTTCCAATAAATGTTGCATTAATTTGGTGGCTGGCTATGGGACCACCAGCAGTCCGTCAAAATCAATTAATAAATCTAGTAATTAAAACACTTCCCTTCCTGATTAAAACACTTGTAGATATTACTTACTGGACTATTTGGTTATTCGTCTATCCATTGATAGCATTGGTTTTATCTTTACTTTTAGCAGGCACAGGAATTTTGATAAACTCATTAATTTCAACTGCTTTTACTAACCAAGATGGATTTGTTTTCGTTTTGGAAAAATTTGTAGATAATTTCAGTTCTATCATTGCATTTGTCGGCGAGACAATATATCTGAGGTTCCCACCATCACACATACGCAGGGGTATGACCTGCTTAACCATAGCTAAAATTCTTGCAGGTTTGTTGTTTTTGCAACAGCCCCAACTGGCTAGTTTAATAGATACTCTGGAAATGCCGTTTTTAATTAGCTTGATGCGTGGTTGGTTAATAGCACAAATATTGTGGCTCTTCATCGCTGATACTTTTGTGCGAAAGGCTATTTTATGGTGTTTCCATCAGGGAACATCTATTGGGAGAAGCAGTCGTTCAGAATAGTTAGGACTTGCATAATTAAAGAAACTGGGTTTATTGCCCTAGTTATTATTTTTCGCTTTCACCCGTTGATAAATCCGGTTTCTGCGTAAGCCCTAGTCAAAAACGACAAAATGTGATAATTATAAACAAAGTCAGACTTAACAATTATATCAGGAGGAATCTACTATGAAATACCAAGCTTTTTTCAGTTATATAGAATCCGGGTAATTAGTTATCGTAGTTTGTAACACAGCCTTCAAGGCTGTAACAAGCAGGATGCTTGAACTGCAAAATTGAATCTTTAAGTAGTTATAGAGCTATAAACGTACACTGTATAACCGGATTATATATTATTTAACCATAAGTTATGTTCTAATTTTAACCCCCTGTTAAATTAAGATTGGTTCAAATAGAAATAAGCAAGGTCATTTATGAGCAAAATCAGGTTTTTGATTATCACTTTAATCAGCTTTTTAACTGTTGTATTGCCGACTATACTAAACAAAACTTTCTCTATTTTTCTCTGTGGTTTACTGAGTTTTAATTCAGTGGGATGTTATGCAAACTTTAAGGATAATTCTGCCCAGGCAACTTTATCTCCCACTAATACTGAAATAACTAAAGTATCAATCACAATCGGACAAATACCCAGAGCCAGAAAACCAAATATTAATTTGGATTTGCAACAGGCACTACCACAGGATTTTTTGATTACTACTCAAATGCCTTTTAGTTCTGGTAAAAGAGAAATTTATCTCATTTCTCCCTCAACCAAAGCTCAACAAATTTATACAGTTAATTTACCTAATGCCAGGTTTCAATTATATGGAATTAAATTTCAAAATATACCTGTTATTGATGAGAGTAAATTAACCAAAAGAAATCGCCTAATTCTTAATAGAATTAAGCCTGAAAGTCTCAATGATTTTCAAGTCGCATTTGAAAACAATAAATTATCAAAAATTGTTCTAGCTAACGGCAATCAAGGAGAATTTACTGACACTCAAGCTATTATTAAATCAGCTAATGGTCAAATAATAGAAACTATTGATTTTTCCCAGGTAAATCGAACTGAAGAAACTTTAATTGCTACTACTAAGTCGATGTTATTAACATCATCTAACTGCAATCAAAATGTTAGTTCAAAATTAGATAATATAGCCGACTTTGTTGGAGTTCAGGGAAATAAACTAGCCTCTAGTGAAAATCAAATTACTCGAAATGTCGGATTAGCTTTAGCTGCTACTTCTGCGGCCTTAAAAAATAATATTAATTCTAGACAATCCCTACCTATTGCTAGCTGTGAACGAGCTGTTCAATGTAATGAAAAGCGGGTAAGTGGAGCTAGTGAAATGAGAAGCGATTTATTTGAAATTCCTAGAGGAGCTAATCCTAAAGTTGCTTTAGAATACGATTTTTTTGACATTCCCGACACTATTGAACTGTATTTAGATGGTAAAACAATCTATTCTGATGGTCCTAAATCAGAACGACATCAAAGAACATTAGATTTACCAAATAATGCAGAATATGTTGGGGTGCGCTTGATTGGAAATCTAGACCCAAAAACTCGATGGTGGTATGTAATTTCTTGTTCCGAAAGTGCAATAGAATAACCAACGCTCCTTGTGGTGATGATGAAATACAGGTTTCTTATGATCAAAAGTCTGAAAATTATCATAGTTACAAAGTAGACAATGAAGCTTGCTTCCTTAACACTCAGGGTTATAATGTTAATTTTGTTTTTAACGTTATGGTCAGTAATAAACAATTTATTGCGCCAGACCATGAAAGTCAAAAAAAAGTTGAGAATTGCCAAACAACAGATTTGAATATATTCGGTCTGTTTGGTAAAGATACTATTAGAACAACTATCAATAAACCTAATAATTATATCACAAACTACACGAGATAAAATCATGTTTTAAACCCTGGTAAAATAACTATAAAAATTGTTGAAAAAAAATGGAAAAATATATGTTCTTACTTGGGGAGAAAGTACAGGAATTTTGCCGACATTGAATGAGTAGCTGTCTGGAAGTTTATGGGGAGAAGTCGATAAAAAATTAATAAAAAAAAGTCAACGAAATTTTATCTAATAAAATCTACTCTCTACCAGAGTAAAAATATTTTGCCAAAGCCGTAAATTTGGCAATATAATACTAAAAATCTAACCAACTAGGTACAAATTTGAATTGGTAAAATTATTGTACTGTGCACATCTAGCTCACGATATTTCTACCTCGTAACAACGGGGAGTGCTGTAACAATCTGATTAAGGAGAATTAAAACTATGAAAAGAAAACATAAATTATTTATCTTAAGTCTACTTTTAGTCTTACTTCTGAAAATTGGTTTCTCATGGCAAATAGCGATCGCTAAACCCACACCCACCAACCAACAACCAGAAAAAATTAGCCAAACAGAAGCCACTCCCACTGAAACCGAAACCGAAACCGAAACTAAAGTAGATACTGAAGCAGAAGACTCCTACGAAACCCTGCTCGAAGCAGATTTTCTGTATCAGCAAGGAGAAAGAGAAGCAGCAGAAGAACTTTACCGAAAAGTCAAAACACCCTTTGCATCTCATCAAAACACCATGTTTTCAGACCCCATAAACAACACCGAAAATTTACCAACCGAGATTCAAACCGAGTGGGAAGAAGCAAAAAATGCTGCTGACAAAAATGATAATCTGGAGATGTTGCAAGAGTTTGTAGCACAACATCCAGAATTTGTTCCTGGTCATTTATTCTTAGCTAAAACATTACAAAAGAACGAAAAGAAAAAAGAAGCTCTGCAAGTTCTAGAAAAAGCCTCCAGTATTTTTCCCGACTCAGTAGAAATAGTTGAAGCTCATGTCAAAGCACTGAGAAAAGAAAAAGACTATTTAGAAGCATCCATCGCAGCTCGTCAATTTGTGTTAGTTAATCCAGAGCATCCAGAAGCAGCAAGGTTTCTAGAAATTGCTGACGAGAACTTTGAGAAATTCCAGAAGAAAATTAAGGGGCAAATGGTAGGCAAAGGTATCTTGGGAACAGCTATCCGAGTTGGTGGTTGCGCTGTACTCGGTAATTGTAATGTATTGGGAACTGTTCTGGGAGAAGGCATTAAAATGGGTAGTTTGCTGCTCCAAGGAGAATCAGGTTTAGGCAGTCGAGTAGCAGAAGCATATAAGAAACAACTCTCACTGGTGGAAGATGAGGAAGTAGTCGAATATGTGAGTAAAATTGGTAATTCTATTGCGGAGTTAATGGGTAGAGATGATTTTGAATACGAATTTTATGTAGTGAAAGATGATTCCCTCAATGCTTTTGCTTTACCTGGGGGTAAAGTATTTGTGAATACTGGATCGATTCTTAATACTAATTCTGAAGCAGAGTTAGCAGGTTTACTTACCCATGAAGTTGCTCATGCAGTTCTTTCCCACGGTTTTCAAAGAGTTGTGACTACTAACTTGTACGATAGTGCAGGGGGTGTTGTTCGTGATGCGTTAAAAACTAACATTCCTATTAGCAGTATTGCTACAAGTTTGATTAGTTTACGTTACAGTCGGAGCAATGAGCGTCAAGCGGATATTGTTGGTACTCGTGTTTTAGCTACTGCTGGTTATGCTGCTGATGGTTTAAGAAATTTTATGGCAACTCTGGATGAAAAAAAAGGTGGTAAACGTTCTTTGGGTTTTCTTTCCAGTCACCCCCAGTCAGATGATCGGGTTGACTATCTGGAACAATTAATTGAATATAATGGTTACAATCGTTATGCTTTTGAAGGAGTGGAGAAACATAGAGGGATTCAGGAAAAGTTAATGTAAAAAATGGAGCGATCTAATATCATGTCGGGATAAGAGCCCAATCAAAAAAACTTGCTCCTCCTTTTCCTCTCTTGGGAAGGGTTAGGGGTGGGTTAACTTGTAATTCATTCCTCCTGACTCTTTCCCTCTTTATCTATAACTATTTAATCGGACATGATATAACTCCACAATTTCCATTCTTTAGTGTAAAAGGGCGATCGGTAGCAATGGAACAGACTTACGCAGACTCTAGATATAGTGCCTTTGTGTAAGTCCTGAAACAATGAAAATTTATGCACACAGGACTAAAGCCATGAACGTTATTAGTAGGGTGCGTTAGCCTCAGCATAACGCACCGATACGCTATATATAGCGCCTTTCCGTAAGTCCTATCACAGTTAAAGCAATGTGCGCACTTAATATTTACAAATCACAGGAACTGTCCAATAACTAAAAGTCTTATTTTATTAAGCAATTTATTCCTTCTGTTCCCTGCGCACAGCGCTATATTATTTGGGAAATCAATCAAATAATTATGTCACGTTACAAAGTTGGTGGAAACTTAGCAGCAAATCATCCTACTTATGTAGTCAGAAAACAAGATACAGAATTATATGAAAAACTCTTAGCTGGAGAATATTGTTATATATTCAATGCTCGTCAAATGGGTAAATCTAGTTTGCGAGTGAGCGTGATGAAAAAATTACGTTCCCAAGGTTGTCAATGTGCAGTAATAGATATGAGTAGATTAGGTAATTCTTCTGCGCCAGAAAAATATTGGTATCGTCAATTTATGAAAAAGATATTTGGGGAATTGAACGATTTTTCGGTTCAAGAAAAGTCTTGGTGTAATGGATTTATCAAAGAATTATTTAGTGAATTTAATTTAAACTATAGTATCAATTCTCAAGAATGGATAGAAAATCATCAAAGTTGGATAAGTACCCAAATTTTAGTTCAATTTATTGAAGAAATTTTATTCATTAATTTTCCAGCACCGCAAAAAATATATATTTTTCTCGATGAAATTGATGCCCTGGTAAATTTACCTTTTAAGAATCAGTTTTTTGCCTTTATTCGCTCTTGTTATAATTTCCGAGCCGAAGCTGAAAATTCTGATTATCATCGGTTAGTTTTTGGTTTTTTTGGAGTAGTAACCCCAGAAGATTTAATTAAAGATGGCAAACATACTCCTTTTAATATTGGTCATGGTATTGAATTAACAGAGTTAACTTTTGAAGAGGGTAAAAAAAGTTTAATGGAAGGCTTAAAAGAAGTAGTTGATGAACCAGAAACTGTTTTAGAGAAAGTTTTTGATTGGAGTGGCGGTCAACCTTTTTTAACTCAGAAAATTTGTCAAATTATTCTTGATTATACTGATACTACTCAACCAGATATTGATAGTTTGGTAAAAGAACATATTTTGACAGATTGGGAAGATAAAGATCGGCCTACTCATTTAAAATATATTCGCCATTATTTACTCAGTGAAACTTTACTTGCGCCTCAGTTACTGAGGCTATATAAAAAAATTTTATTGCCAGGAGAAATTAAAGTTAATGATAGTTCTATACAAATGGGATTGAGGCGATCGGGTATAGTTATTAAAAAACGAGATAAGTTGGTTGTTTTTAATAAAATATATCAGACAATTTTTAATCTAGATTGGGTAGAAGAGCAGTTAGCAAATTTAAGAAATCAAGGTCAAAAAATCTGGCCTCCTAATTGGAAACAAGTTGCTAGTTTAGTAATTTTCCTGGGAATTAGTTGGCAGTTATCGGTGCAGAAGTTTTTGTTAGATAGGCGGGTGTTTTTACAAGCTATTTATCGTCAATATACTCGTCAAAATTCAACAAATAATATTCCCCCTGTGTTGTTAGTGCAAATAGATGATGAATCAATTATTAAAGCAGAAATTGCCCAACCTAATCCTATGAGAAGGGATTATTTAGCTAGTTTAGTTAAACGAGTTTCTGAGTTAGAAACCAAGGTCATTGGAATTAATTATTTATTAGATCGCTCTCATAAAAGAAGGGATGGAGGAGTAGGCGATCGCCTCTTAGCAAAAGCTATTCCAACAGCAGTAAAAAAACAACAATTGATTGTTCTGGTTAACCGCAGCGGCTATACTATAATTCCTGAAATTGCTAATTTGAATTTGATTTTACAAGGAAATGTGAAAGTGATAAGTAATGGAAGATATTTAGCACTCCCCAATCTTGAATCTTCCGATGTAAAAGATTTTACTTTTTCCTCTATGTTGTTATTAGCTTATCACTTAAATTATGAGAAAAAGTCTGATAGTTTACCTCAAGTAAACTTACAAAATCAGGTTAATTTTTCAGTTAATTATCAAAAATATTTTTCTGGAGTTTATCTTTGGAAATCCCTCACTTTTTTTTCCTATCGGTTGAAACAAAGGTGGCTGCTTCCAATTGTAGACTTTTCTATTAGTTATGACCAAGTATATGACTGTATTCATGCTTGGCGACTTTTGGAATCTCATAATTCTTTAGCTTCCAAAAAAAACTAGAAAATGTGAAGTAACTCAAATAATTGAAGATCAAGTTAAACAACAGATAGTAATAATAGTTCCTGGTGGATATGACAATGCAGGGCTAAAATACGGGGATGATAATTATACTCCACTGATGGCTTTTAGTTATTGGAATAATGACAAAATTTTAACAGGAGGTGAAATTCATGCCTATATGCTACATCATCTTCTAATTAATAGAATAGTGATTCCTATACCTGATTTCTGGATGATTTGGGTGGGGGCTTTTTTGGGTCAAGGTGTGATTATTTTATTGCATAAATATCCAGGAAAGCGTGGTGAGTGGGTAGGGGTTTTTGTAGTTACTAATTTTGTTTATTTAATAGTTAGTTTGCAGGTTTATATTTCTGGGGTGTTTGTGTTACCTATTGTGTTGCCTTCTGTTACCTTTTGGATTTATATTCTACTGCATTATCGGATAAAAAATGATTTCCCAACTTAACTGTGGTATAAATCAAGTAAAATTTTCTATCCCTAAAATATGTTTTGTTGAAAATTAAAAGGTGAAAAATATGCGTTATAAATTTTATTCATTTATATCTTTTTTTCTTCTATCAGTTTCTGGCTTACTATGGGTGAATTATTATTCATTAATTAGTCAAGTAAATGCTCAAGTTATTGCTCAAAAGTCGCCTTCTAGCCAATACATTTTGGATCGACTCCAAGAAATAATTTTTAATGCTAAAGAAGAACAATCCGAACCTCCAGAAACCTCTGATAAAAATACTTCTCGTGGTGATGATTTTTGTTTAATTGCACCTTGGTTATACAAATTAGAAAATTCCTCAGAGCAAATATTTGTAGAAGTTTTCCGAGAGCAACCTATCTTTATTTGGCAGAAAGATGCAGGGGCAATTTTCATACAAAATCCTGAAACTCAGGAGACAATTTGGGCAGAAGTTGTGGATTATGGAGTCAGAAAAATGGTTTATTCTGGTCAAACTTTAGAGAAGGGAAAAATTTATCATCTTTTCTTACACGAAGGCGATACAACTAGCTCTCCTTTTCCCTTTAAAATTATTAGTGGAAATCGCCGAAAAACTATTGAAGCAGAGTTGCAAAAATTGGAGAAAAAAGCTGGTGCTGCTTCTGCTGAAGAGATGGCTTTATTACGAGCTGATTATTTTCTGAAGCAAGGTTTATTATGAGATGCTTTTAATAAGATGTTATCAGTAAAAGAACCCTCTGATGAACTGAATGAAACTTTGAAAAAAATTAAGAAAGAAGAGTTTTGCCCCACCAAGTAACACAAGCATCTTACTTGTTAATTTAAAGTAAAACAGACAAAATTCCTGTTAGTCTAACCCACATTCCGCAGGTCAACTTCCAAAATTAAAAATAGTGTGAAAAAAGGAGACTAAAATGCAGCTAACTAAAAATTTTCTGTTTTCAATCAGAAAACTAGGTTTTTCTGTAACTACAATTACTGGATTAGTTATTAATTTAACCACTGAAATAGCATTAGCAGGGACTGCATGGCAAAAGCGAGAAATTACCAGGATTAACATATATATTTGCCATGCAGTAGATAATTTTTTTTGCTATTCAGACTTACGCAGGCAAACCCAGAAATGAGTTTTCCGTGTAAGTCCTGAGTTGGAAATCAAGTCAAACTTAACAATTCTATCAGGAGGAATTTACGATGAAATATCCAACTTTTTTCAGTTACTTAACTCTGAGTTCTATCCTAACTTTAACTCCGGTTAAGTTAGGATTAGCTCAAACTCAAAATTCACTGTTAAACTATCAAAAGATTGTACAAGATCAAATCAGTCACAACTTAGGAAATCAGATAAATAGACTTTATCAACAAGGAGAGAAACAATTAAAAGCAGGTCAATTGCAGGGAGCTTTAAATAGTTATCAGCAGGCTTTAGCTATTGCTAAAAAAATGGGTAATTCCCAGTTTTTACAAGGGTTAATTTTACAAAGGATCGGAATAGTTTATGGATACCTAAGCGAGTACAAAAAAGCATTACAAAACTATGAACAAGCTGGGAAATTTTTTCAAGCAGAAGGGAAAACTAAGGATGTTGCATGGACGCTTATATACATTGGTAACGTTTTCAGAGATTTACAGAATTTTGAAGAAGCAGAAAAATTTTATCAGCAAGCTTTAGAAATTAGTAAAAAAATTGGCAGTCGAGATGTGGAAGGAGAAAGTATCAATGGTTTAGGCAGCCTCTACAATATTCAGGAGAACTAGGATTTAGCACTGAAATATTATCAACAAGCTTTGCAGCTTAACCAAGAAGAAGGCGATCGCCAAGGTGAAGGAGTAGTTATTAACAACATTGGAGTCGTTTATCGACAACAAAGTAAATACCAACAGGCGTTAGATGCTTACAAAGCAGCTTTGAAGATTGACAGAGAAATTAGTAATCGCCTTAGGCTTTGTTGCACAAAAGGTGACGTTTAGGCTATAAATAACATCAGGATCATACGAATCAGTAGATATGAGTAAGTCCAAGTCCAAGTCCAAGTCCAAGTCCAAGTCCAAGTCTAAGCCTAAGCCTCAATACAAGATCAAGAATTGGTCTGAGTATAATGCATCCTTGAAGCAACGAGGCAGCCTAACATTTTGGCTTAATCAAGAGGTAA
>NZ_JAYKGW010000204.1:0-12950 GCF_035285525.1 Okeania sp.
TTGTTACTTCATTTCAATCTACACAAAGTTGTTAAAAGTTGGGTTTTGTTACTTCATTTCAATCTACACAAAGTTGTTAAAAGTTGGGTTTTGTTACTTCATTTCAATCTACACAAAGTTGTTAAAAGTTGGGTTTTGTTACTTCATTTCAATCTACACAAAGTTTTTATAAAGTTGGGTTTTGTTACTTCATTTCAATCTACACAAAGTTGTTAAAAGTTGGTTTTTTTACCTCATTTCAATCTACACAAAGTTTTTATAAAGTTGGGTTTCGTTACTTCATTTCAATCTACACAAAGTTTTTATAAAGTTGGGTTTTGTTACTTCATTTCAATCTACACAAAGTTGTCAAAAGTTGGGTTTTGTTATCTCAATTAAACTTACACAGAGTTGTCAAAAGTTGGGTTTTGTTATCTCAATTAAACTTACACAGAGTTGTTAAAAGTTGGGTTTTGTTATCTCAATTAAACTTACACAGAGTTGTCAAAAGTTGGGTTTTGTTATCTCAATTAAACTTACACAGAGTTGTCAAAAGTTGGGTTTTGTTATCTCAATTAAACTTACACAGAGTCAGGATATATCTGGCCAGGAGTCAATAATTTTAATCATTCTTTTCTCTGCTAAACCGTCAATACGTTTAATAACATCACTAAAAGATTCAAAGGGTTCAAACTGTTTTTTATTTCGCTCTTTTTCAATATTATTTATTACTCTCTGACTTACTCCTGCTTTGCTTAACCTAGGACTTAGTTGAGCAAAAGACATAGTATTAAGAGCATCTAATAAGGGAGGTATTGGTTCAGGAATTTTTCTTTCTAATTCTTTAATTCTTGCTTCTAATACTTGGTTTTTTGATGAAAGCTCTGCTTTAACTTCATTCATTATATTGTCTAATCTTGATTCCATATTAAGCAGACGAAAATCAAAATTTGATAAGCGAGATTCTCCGTTACTTGGTGCGGTAGTTTCTCTACCACTATCCGGTGAAGGTAGTGGAGTTTTTGGTTGAAGAGCTTCAGCTTGTTTTAAAACTAAATCTTCAATTTTTGATGATATTACTAAAGAATTAACCATTTCTGCTTGACGTGGATTTTTTTCTCTAGCTCTCACCGCAGCATAGTATTCTAATGCACCATCAATTAATTCATATTCTTCTATTCCAACCTGTTTTAATAGAAGTGGTTTTACTAATCCATCGCACTCTAAAATCATATCGGCTAAATGTTCAATTTCATGTTCCGAAAAATTAGAACGAGACTGATTTGAAGTGATACTTTTTACATCGACTAAATAGAAGGAAATCATTAAATATTCTCCATTTTTTGTAGAACTTCTTCAGCTAATAATTCAAATTCATCAGCAGAGTCGTTAGCTGTCGCATCTTTATCTGAATACTTAAATATAGATAAGGGATTAGGAATATCTAACTCCCCTACTTTGATCGTTTGATTTAAACATTTTGATAAAGCTGTTCTTTCTGAAATAATACTATTCATCAAAGGCAGTTCGTAACGTTCTGAAATCACTTTTGTTTGTCGAGAAAATGTGTGTTGCCTAAATTTAGAATTAGGGGAAATTTTAGAGGGAAGAACACCCATAATTTTTAGAGAAGGCATTCTCATACCTTCCCGATATTCATTAACTTGTCTGACAAAATTTTTGACAGTAGGTAAGCCTTGATTTGCAAATGGTTTTAAATCAGAAGGAATTATCAAATAATCAGCAGTAATTAGAGGGATTTCGGCATAAATATCTCTAGATGGAGGAGTGTCAATAATTACTATATCATAATCATTTTCTACTTTCTTTAGTTTAGTAATTAATCTGGATCTACTAACAGCAATTTTGGTTAGCTTGTCTTGATGCTCAATTAATTGAATGTGAGATGGAACTATATCTAATTCTGGGTCGTTAAAAAATTCTGATTTCCTAGCTATGTCGCTAATAAAACCAAAGTCACCTGATTCTATTAGATGGTAAACATAACTGCTTCTAATATTATCATTTTCTTCAAACTGAAATTTTACTAAACCAGTAGCAAATGTGGCGTTTGCCTGACTATCAAAATCTATAATGAGAACTTTTTTTCCTTTTTGTACTAGGGCAGCAGCTAAATTAACTACTGTTGTCGTTTTGCCTACTCCGCCTTTATTGTGATAAACAGCAATTACTTTCATAGAATTTCTCCTATTTTGATTAATTGGATTATACTTGGTTTCAATGTTTATTAAATCTGCCTGATTTTCGAGAATATTACTAACAATTTCTTTTGGCTCAGATTGAGTAGCGATCGCCTCATTGACATTTACTTCTTTTTGTGGAATTTCCGATTTATTATAAACCACATTTTGACGTAAATATTCTCGACCTACTAATGCTTTAATTTCTTCTATTTTCTCATCAACTTCAATTCCCAAACAATTAAACTCTAACTTAATATTATTTCCTTCTCTTTGATAAATCCTAATTTCTTTAGCATTAGTTAACAAGCCATATTTTACATTCATGCTGGTTAAATAACGTCTAAATTTTCGTTGATGACGGTCTAAATTTTGTTTGGGACTTTTTGCCTCCATTACTAATGCTAAAGGAGAGTCTTCATCCAAACGAAAAGGTAGTTCCTGGGCAGCAAATGATAAAAAGTCTAAGCGGATACTACCAAAGGTTACTTCTTGATGCCAATGTTCGATATCGTATCCTAATTTTGGTAGTAGATAACTAACAATTAGTTTGCTTTCTACTTCGCTTTCGTTACGACATAAATCTGGATTAAAATTCAAGGTGATTTCAGTTATCAGTTATCAGTAGAGAGTGAACCTCCGACTTTAGTCGGAGTTTTGAAATAGTGAGTTAAATATTTCTCTTGGTCGATTGGATATGGCGTTTTGCGGAGTGAAACGACCGCTTTTTCATCCCCTTTTAAGGGGATACTTTAGACCTCATTTTTTGGTAATTATTTCTGAATTTTTAATTTTCTCCTTAATTAAAAAAGCAATCAGCATTCAGCAGTCAGCAAGACTGTTTATTTCAAACGTAAATCTTGAGAAACTGATAGGTGATAGCTGACTGCTAATTGCTATTTAAAATTACTAAGAATACTAAGAAACTTTCTGAGCATTGTACTCTTTAAAAGTCATATAAAACTTTTCTCGATCATACAAATGACACTTATCTGTTATCTCTTTCATTAAAGACCAAGAAAACTTAGTTTGATAAAGTTTATCTCCCCATTTATCCTTTAAAAATTGATATGCTTTTCTTAAATTATATGAAGGGATTCCTACAGAAACATGATGGGGAATATGTACATTAATATCATGGCAAAGAAACTCTACCCAACGAGGATAATCACAATGTACTGTACCAAATAATTGAGCCTCTACTTCATTCCAGTTTTCTGCTGAAGTAAAAGGAATTTCTGGTACTGTGTGGTGAACAATAGTAAACGTACTCATCCAGAAGTGGTAAACTAACCAGGGCATTAACCAAAACTTGACCAAACCCCACACACCAACTGTAGCTATTAACAAAGGAAAAGTGATCGCGCTAAACCCAACAATTACCAATGCAGAAAATTTAACATCTTTCCGATCCTGACCCTCAAATTTTCTCCAGTTAAAATGTATACCTGCCCAGTGAACAATAGAAGCTAACCACCAAAGTCTACCACGCATAAATCTATACACTAACTGCATAGGAGTACCAGCAACCTCATAATCTTCTGGATACCAAGGTTGCCAAGCATTATCTTCCCCCATCTTATTTGTATGTTTATGGTGATGATTATGGCCGATTCGCCAACCATGAAAAGGATAAATTAAAGGCAAAAACATTAAGTGACCAACTAAATCATTGACCCAGCGACGGTTCGCAAAGGAACGATGACCGCAGTCATGGCCAATTACAAAAAATCCTGTTAGTGCAGTGCCAGTGAAAATCCAGAATAGGGGCAATAAAAACCAAGGTGTAATTGTTAGTCCCCAATAACCTAAAACAACCATAAAAACATTGGTTGTCACCATTGTCCATGTTTTCCATTTATCTTTAATGAAAACTTCGCGAGGTAGAGTTTTCACAATATCTTTTAGCTGTAGTTGGTCTTTCTGACCAGAATAATTTCCATGAACAGATTCTGCAATTGATACAGTCATAAATTGTTTAAATTCCTGTTTTTCTTGATAGTTATGTATGTAGATTTATGATTCCGAAAAAAACGCCAGCTCCACAACTTTGCTGGCGGTTTTGACCACAGAAAATTTTTTACAGCTAATGCTCAGAACTAATAAAATTCAACGAATGTTAGTAAATTTTGTCCAAAACAGTGCTTTATGTAGCAAAACCTATCCTTTTATATCACAACCTTGTCTCTATCTAATTAAATAAATGATTTTTTTGGCTTTTGCTACTTCTTTTCTATTTGGTCAAATATTGCTATAATTTCATTCAAAAATTTTTTTGATTGACTTATTTTTCAACAATTTGTGAAACTAAGTCTCTTTCTTTGATAGTTTGTAATTCTAATAAGAGAGTTTCTATTTCTGCTTCGAGATGAAGTAACTTAACTTGTTGATCGGTTTGATACAAAGACTTCATTTGTTTTAAGGTTCGGGTTTGATTGGTTAATTTTCCTGGACTGTTTACTTTTGTAGGAGTATCTGAACAAAGAGAAACTTTGGACAAAGTAGATGTGCTGTCAGAAATCATTAAGTTACTAGCCATATATACTCACTTAAATTCTTTTTATTTATTAAGATATACAACAAATTTAGCTGTTTAATCTTGATTAAATCAAAATTTAACCTGATAAAATTATGGTTTCTAATTATTTAACAAATAATAAACTGTTATCATAAGTACGCAATGTGCAAATTTATAGGGAATAATCAGGGTTTCTGGAGCTTTTTCAGGAAGTAGGGGGTAGGGACATTGCATAGTCCGTACAGATATAAAGAGCCAAAAATCTGGTACTTTTTTCGCTCCTTAAATGCTACAGCCGTGATTAATAATGTCAATGCTGCTATATTTAATCAGTCAGCCCTAATTAATTTTGCTGATGAACTTATTAGAGATGGGACTTACGCACGCGCAACGTATTTCTGTCATGGCGCGACTCGCAGCGCCAGCGACAGCGTTTCGCTCCGCGACATGAATGGGTCGCAGTCCCTCAGGATAGCAATCTCAAATTACCGAAACTCGTCCCCAATGCGTAAGTCCTGAGAGAGTTGCAATTTAATAAAATATTTTCTCATCCTGAAAGAGAAATAAATCTTCATCTAATCTATACTTATTCTTATATAGAGTAAACACAACACCTACTAAACATTGTTCATTGTTAATAGGTTTGAGTATCTAGAGGGATTTTAATATATCCCTAATATAAGTCTGGTCAACCAAGAAGAAAAGTCCTAATCCTGATTCATCCCGCTGCGAAGTATCAGCTTAATAATTCCCCTGGCTTTAGTCTAGAGACCGGAGAGTAGTAAAATTCAACAATTCAAAACTTTTAAAGATGACCTTAACATTGTCCCCTTATCAGTCAAAATTACAAGGTTGGCCGGGTTTAATAGAAGCATATAGGCCCTATCTACCCGTGACACAGGAAACTCCTGTGGTGACGCTGCAAGAAGGTAATACTCCTCTGATTCCTGTACCAACCATTGCCCATCAGGTAGGCAGAAATGTAGAAGTATTTGTGAAATATGATGGCCTTAACCCCACGGGTAGTTTTAAAGATAGGGGTATGACTTTAGCCATATCTAAGGCCAAAGAAGCAGGAGCTAAAGCAGTAATCTGTGCTAGTACAGGTAATACTTCTGCTTCCGCTGCGGCTTACGGGAGACGAGGTGGGATGCGAGCTTTTGTTTTAATTCCTGATGGTTATGTGGCTTTAGGAAAGTTGGCTCAAGCTTTGTTGTATGGAGCTGAAGTTTTGGCTATTAAAGGAAATTTTGACCAAGCTCTAGAAATAGTCCGGGAAGTGGCTAATAAGTATCCTGTGACTTTGGTCAACTCACTTAACCCTTATCGTCTGGAAGGTCAAAAAACGGGGGCTTTTGAGGTGGTGGATGCTTTGGGAGATGCCCCAGATTGGTTATGTATTCCTGTGGGCAATGCTGGGAATATCACAGCATATTGGATGGGGTTTTGTCAATACCATAAAACTGGAAAATGCGATCGCTTACCAAAAATGATGGGCTTTCAGGCAGCAGGGTCAGCACCTATTGTCGAAGGCCATCCTATAGCTAATCCAGAAACAGTGGCCAGTGCTATTAGAATTGGTAATCCTGCTAGTTGGGAAAAGGCTATAGCTGCTCAAGAAGCGAGTCAGGGGAGTGTTAGTGCTGTGACTGATGAGGAAATATTGGAAGCTTATCGTTTATTGGCTTCTAATGAAGGAATTTTTTGTGAACCTGCTAGTGCTGCTTCTGTGGCTGGTTTATTGAAAGTTAAAGACCAAGTTCCTACAGGAGCAAAGATAGTTTGTGTACTTACTGGTCATGGTTTGAAGGACCCTGATGTAGCGATTAAACATAGCAATAACAAGTTTAAGCCGGGTATAGAACCAAGTATAGAGGCAGTTGCGAAAGTTATGGGGTTTTAAAGGAAGAAGGAGGAAGAAGGAGGGAGGAGGAGGAGGAAGAAGGAGGGAGGAGGAGGAAGAAGGAGGAAGAAGGAGGAAGAAGGAGGAAGGAGTTTTGTAGACCCTATATATAGCTATGTTGGTAGAGGGTAAGGTTCCCGAAAAATTGGATACCAAACCCCTACGGGGCGTTAATTATACCGATACTAATGAATTTGATATTACTCATTTTTACTACTAGGTAAACGAGGTAATGGTTTTCCGCCCGGTGGTAGCTGGAGAGTATTGGTATAGGAGGTTTCCTGTAATTGGATTTTATTTTGAATTTGATTATTGATTTCTGTTTTTAGCTGACTCTCGGAAATATTCTCCAATGTTTGTGGTTTAGTTGCTTTTGCTTTGGCCAGAAGATTCACTGCATCTGCCAAAGCATTTGTTAAACTTTTACGAGTATCTGCATGATTAGTTTGTTCTTGTTGAAGAGCTGTAGTTAATTTTTGGACTTTTGCCAGAGCGCGACCATGTTCCTGGCTCACTTCAATAATTTTGGCCTTAAACTCATCTATAGTTTGTAAATGTTTGATTTCCTGTTCAATATTTGTTGTAGTTTCATTTTTATCCCTATCAACGAAGGATAAACCTTGTAATTTCTGAACTTTGGTTTTCAAGTTATCAATAGTTTCTTGGTTTTGTTGTGTTTCATTTCTGCGTTGTTGAGCTTCAGTATTATATAGTTGGCGCCATTTAGAAGCATTATTTTGAGCTAAATCTAATTCTGTTTGTAGTTCGACTATTTTTTGTTGAAGGGCTTTGATTTCATTTAACCATGGAGTTATATCCTGTGTCATATCATAATTATAGGTGATAGGGTGTTCATTTAATTGGGTTATTTTTCCCTGCAAGATTACCTTGACAATTTTAAGTTAAAAATTGATTATAGGTTCCCAAAAAGTGTGAGGTACAAAATTCTAGGTTTGAGGGAATACTTAACTGGGAAAAAGAGAAAAAATAACTGTATTTCAGGACTTTGAGAAACGCTATAATATTAACTTAATTAAGTTAGGCTACATTACTTATTTTATACTGAAATGCCAAATAATTTAGTGAAATTATAATAGTGTCAACGTTTTGAAGTAAGCGTTCTATATTTAGGGGTCATATCTTCGATGCAGAATGCGCTCGTATTGAACTTTTGAATGGATTAAGTAAGCCTTTTTTAAGTTTTAATTTTTGACAAAAAAATAAGGTCTCAAGTTTCCTCTCAGTCTTTTAAGTCTCTGACAAAAGCTGGGAGGTACTGATAACTGAAATGACACTTTTTCTTAGACTGCTATATATTACTATTTAGCTAAAAGCTATGAGCTTTTTCCATTTTCTACGTCACTTTAATTCTGTAACATTGCAGGAATTTTCCAATCGGAAAAATAGGCAGCGATTTTTAGATATATTAATTCCAATTTCCCAAAATACTTATAGATTATTATTAACGATCCTCAAGTCAATAATTAAATATATATTAAGACGAATAATTCGCTTTTTTCAGTTCATTTATTATCTTAATTTATCAACTATTAAAGAAGTATTTAATTGTGCAGCAAAACAGAGATTATCCGGTTTATCTGCGGAGATGGCATATCATGCAATGCTTGCTTTATTTCCGGCTTTATTAACAATAATTGCTGCCATTGGAATATTTGACTCTTTAAGTTTAACCCTGTTTCAAATGGGAGGTTTACTAATAGATATACTTCCCAATCAAATACGGTTTTTAATTAGCTGGGCTGTGGATGAAATTCAGAGTTCTCCTAACAAAGAAATATTTTCTTTTAGTTTTATTGTATCAATTTGGATATTTTCTAGTGTGGTTAGTTCTGCAATGGCAGCCCTTGATGCAATTCATCAAGTTCCGATTGAGGAAAAACGACCTTTTTGGAAAGCAAAATTAGTTTCTTTAGGGTTAACTATTGGCAGTCTAATACTATTAATTATTGCTTCTACTTTAGTGTTAGTTAGTGACTTAATTGTAGACATAATTGCTCGTCAAAGTTGTCTATTAGAGACTCTGCCTAACTGCCCTCCAGATCAAGTTGCTATTTGTTTATTTCAAGAACCTATAGATAATTGTATTTTAAAGTCACAATTATTAGAAACTTGGAGTCAATTAAGATGGCCGATTACTTTAGGAATAGTATCAACAGCTTTTGCTTTTGTTTATCGTTTTGGTCCGAGTTATAGAAAGAAAGGTACGCCGATTATGCCTGGTGCAATTATATCAGCATTAATGTGGGCGGGAGCCTCTAATTTATTTCGTTTATATGTTTTCCATTTTGGCTTTAGTTTTGAGAACTATAACCGAATTTATGGAACTATTGGTACTTTTATTATTTTGTTATTGTGGTTATATATTAGTTCATTTGTAGTGTTAATTGGGGCACAATTAAATGTAACAGTAGGGGAGGAAATGGTTAAAAAAAAGGAAGTTATGCCGTTTCACAGAATTAAAAAGTCAAAATTCAAAAGTCAAAAATAAGATTTTATAGCTCGAAATAAAGGAAGAAAAAAGAAGGAATAAGGAAGGAAAATAATGGCATAAAAATTGGAGTTACCGTGGTCTTTGTAAGAGGCTAATTACACCAGTGGTTATGGAGAGAAATATTAAAAATAAAAGCACTCCTCCTGGTAAAAATGCTAGAATTTTCCATCCTCTCAGAAGCCAGAATATTAGGGTAATAATAATAAGATTGCCACAAATGTAAGAAAAATGGGGAATGGTAAAGTTAGAGTTTTGGCTCACGAATTTGACCTCATATTTATATTGATTAATAACAAACGTTGTGACTATTGTAGCTTAAGACCTATATAACCAACGATTATTTTTCCAGGTCTTAACTCTTCAGAAAGATAAAGTCGCCAAGCACCAGGAGTCATTCGTAGATGCCAACTAAAAAGACGTTCTTTATTATCAGGACATTTAATAGTTAGTTGTTGTCTAAACTGTTTAATTCTGGAGTCACTTTCTGGGGTAGTTTTGCTTGGTAATAAATTTGGATTAAAAGTTCCTGTTTGCCAAGTTTGAGAGTATTTTTCTAGTTCCAATAATCGTTTTTTTACCTGTTGCAAAATTGGGTTGCCAGTGTTGAGGTTTTTTAGCTGTTGCTCTACTTGTTCACAGAAGATTAAATTAGCGAAAAATTCTTGTCTCTTTTCCCATAGTTTTTCTCCATCAATTTGCTTATCAAATAGTTGATTTTCTATATGGTTTTTAATCCATTCTGTATGTTGTTTAACATGACTGATTCGACTAGCATGAACAATTTTTTCCGAGTATTCAGTTAACTCTCCATTTTTATCTAATTCTGTTATCTGAAGTTCCAGAAAATCTGTATCCCATTGTGTTTCGGATAACAAACTAACTGTAAAAGAATCACTAATTAAAGCCAAACGAATACCCTCTGCTAACTTTCCTTGATGCCGAACTTCAGACAAATCAAATTTATCTTTAATTTGTGGGAGAGCATCCTCACAAAAAGGAACTTTTAAAGTTAGACTGCGGAAAAATCTACGCTCCTCTAAATCTACTGTTTTGTCGTTACGCCAACTTGCTATAGGATAATTACAAACAAGTTCTATATTGTTAATATTGCTGTGAGTCCGAAGTATAGGTTTGACACCTAAACTTTTTGCTTTACGTAAAGTTTGAATTAACTCTGACATTAATTTTTGCGCTGTAGAAATATCAGCAACATGAGTCTGTAGAGAAAGTTCATTAAGCACCATTTCTAAATCCATATTTATTCTTCCCTGGGTTCTAAAAGTGCTTCTAAACTATTATCCCATTCATCAAAAAAACCTTCTGGCCATTCATCTATTCGCCCGTTTCGATCTATCTGGGGGGATATTATTTTAGTTATAAATTCTGTTCCTTGTTTTCGGCGGTCAAAATAATGTAATTGAACTTTTTCAGGATTAAATTTTCCTTTATAAACTGTTAATCTAATTCCATTTAAAACATGGTCGCTATGAGTTTCAACTACAATTTGTACCCCACAACTAGCAGCAAGAGCTAATAATTCTCCCATTTTTGCTTGACCTTTTGGATGAAGATGTGCTTCAGGATTTTCTATTATAATTAAACTGTCTGGAGGGGATGAAAGAATAGCTACAATAATTGGTAAAGTATAGCTAATTCCAAATCCAACATTAGTAGAACGATAAGGATTACTATCTCCATAATAATATTGAAGACTAATTAAATCTATATCTTGTTTAGGGTTTATTTGTAGCCGCGTACCAGGACTAATTTCTCCCATCCAAGCTTCAACTTGTTCTCTTAAAATTAGGGAGTCTGCTTGTGGATGCCTTAAGCTAATATTTGGTATATTTTGGTTTTCATTTACAAATAAAAAATGAGCTGTATATTCTCCTTTAGTGCCTAATTTTTCTAGTTCTTGAACTTGGAAATCTGACATTTCTAAAAATAAACGCGGACCTAAACGTTCTGCTTGCAGATAGTGGAAGTTTTTCTTAAAAAGACTAGATTTATAAATATCTGAAGTCACAGGTGGTGAGGCAAGATTTAGAACATCTTTTTCTCGGTTGTAAGAAAAATTCCAAATTCCCCGAGTCCCATTTTCCCAGACAATTTCAAAACTAATAAAATCATCTTTTGCTCCTTCAAATAAAGCATCTTGAGCAGTGCCTATAGAAACTAATTCACCATTGAGTGCTAAACCTTGATTTTTTAATAGTCCTTGTTGATAAGATTGACGCATTAAAAGTAATGCTTGTAAGACAGAAGATTTGCCTGTACTATTTAGACCAGAAAGTAAGGTTAGCGGTCTAAATGATAGAAGCTGGTTGGCAAAAGGTTTAAAATTTTTTAGATGTACTGAACTAATCATTTATAACTTCTTTGATAATTTTTTCAATAGTTTCAAAACGATATTCTATCTTATCTTGAGCTTGAGAGATAGACTGGGAAAATTTTCTGTCTTTATCTACATATTCAGTAAATTTATCTACTAAGTTTCGCTTCTGTACTTTAAGTTTTTGAGTCTGTCGAGAATTAAGCTGACTAATGTGAAATGACCATGTTTCAAATAAGGCTTTATTAACTGGAAATTTTCTTTGCTTCTTAGGTTTCCTAAAAGCTTCGTCACCAAATATTTCTTGACAAATAATCATAGCATTTTTGAACTTATCTTTAAGTTGTTTAATTTCCGAATCAGATAAATCATTAATTTTTTTCATAGCATTATCTAAAAATTCTTCTCTGCCATCTCTAGCGTAATCTTGATAAGAATCAGATGTAAGCATCACTGCTAAAGCACCTAGTACAAATTCCCGATCATCCATACGTTTGATTCGTGATTCACCGAGCTGAATAACATTAGTAAATTCTGGAGATTTAGCAAGTTCAGCTAATAATTTTAGGACTTTACCAGGATTAAGAGCATGACGTATTTCTTGAGGAGTTAAACGTTCTCCTCCTGTGTTAATACGTTTAAAAATATTATACTTAACTTTAGCTGGCGTACCTGATGAAATTAGATATATAGTAACTTGAGTTTCTTCAATACGACGCTGGTATTTACGGTCTAAATCTTTATAGATTGTGCCATTAAGTTCATTGCCCAAATATTCTAAACCAGTTAACCGTAAATTATTACCAATGAACTGTTTTAAAGCTGAAAGTCTTTGCAAACCATCTACTACTAACCAGTTTTCTTCATTAGTTCCATCAATATAAAAAGCTGGTAAAGGAATCCTAATAATAATAGATTCAATCAATCGACTTTTAACCTCATCATTCCAGATATCAGAATGACGCTGAAAATCTGGAGCTAAATCAAGAGCTTTTTCATTTATTCTTCTCACTAACTGTTCAATTGTAGGTTCTCTAGTAATAATATTAATTTTCTCTGGATCGTAGATTAAATTATCTTTTTCATATACTTCCTCTTCATCATTTTCTTCCTCTTGATATTTGCTATAATTTTCTTTACTACTCATAGATTTTACTCCCATTATTTGATTTTGATTATACATCTGAGATTAGAAGAAATTAATAACTTTATATTCAAAATTGACAACTATTATAAATAAGTATATCATCAAATACTGTACCTAATTTTTCCTATTTATATTGACCTTAGTTTATCAATTTATGGATATCAGCGCTCCCTAACCAAAAAATAATTATGACAAAAAGTTATGTGTAGATTATACTAATCAATTAATCCTCCTAATACTTATTTCTATTGTTAGAGAAAATTTTGAGGAAAAAATGCTAAGCATTGAATTTGAAGACTATTTATGTTTAGATAAATTATCAATGTCTGAATTAGAGCGATCGCTTACTAAAAAAAAT
>NZ_JAYKGW010000205.1:0-2660 GCF_035285525.1 Okeania sp.
GGTTTGAGTTAGAATTTTGCTACTGAGTCTAAGATTGAGATAAACCCGCCCTCACCCACGTCCATTAATAGTGCAATAGTAGGGAGGGGTTTGAGTTAGAATTTTGCTACTGAGTCTAAGATTGAGAGGACTTAGGAAAAGATACTATATATAGAGTTTAAAAACTATGGCGCCATAGTTTGAAGCGCTATATGTAGAGTTACTGCGTAAATTCTAATTTAGATAAAGCCGCCTTAAGTTTATATATGAGCATAATTATTTTTGGGAGCATTAATATTGACTTAATCGCAACTACTACCCACTTACCAACTCCAGGAGAAACCATTAATGGCAACAACTTTTTTACCGCAGGTGGTGGTAAAGGAGCAAATCAAGCTGTTGCTGCTGCTCGTCTGGGTATTCCGACAAAAATAGTAGGACGGTTAGGAAATGATAGTTTTGGGCAACAACTTCTGACAAGTTTACAGACTGCTAATGTTGACACAACAGCTGTGGTAGTTGACGAAAATATTCATACAGGGGTGGCAGCGATCGCTGTTGATGGTAGTGGAGAAAATAGTATTATTGTGGTTCCGGGTGCTAATCATAGAATTAATAATACAGATGTGGAACGCTTGAGAAATTTGTTATTTGATGTTACAGCTTTACTTTTACAATTAGAAATACCGATGGAAGTTGCTATTAGTGCAGCAAAAATAGCTCAAGAAATGGGAGTAAAAGTTATTCTCGATCCAGCACCAATGCCAGTAAATTTTCCCGATGATTTTTATAGTTTGATTGATATTATTACTCCTAATGAAATTGAAGCAAGTCAACTGGTTGGGTTTACAGTAAATAATCAAGAAAATGGTACTCAAGCAGCTATTGATTTATGTCAGCGTGGTGTGAAAAATGCTGTGGTGAAAATAGGTGCTAAAGGTGTTGTTTGTGCAACTGAAAAAGAAACATTTTTTCAACCTGCTTTTGTTGTAGAAGCGATCGATACTGTAGCAGCGGGTGATGCTTTTAATGGTGGTTTAGCCGCAGCATTAGATACAGGTTTATCATTAAAAGAAGCTGTCAAATGGGGTGCTGTTGCTGGTGCTTTATGTGTTACTAAATCAGGGGCTCAACCTGCAATGCCAGATAGAAAAACATTTGATAATTTTCTAAGGAGTAGGGAGTAAGGAGTAGGGAGTAGGGAGTAGGGAGTAAGGGAGTAAGGGAGTAAGGGAGTAAGGGAGTAAGGGAGTGGGGGAGAAGTAAACATAAGAATAATTAACATTAACTTAGATAAAATTAGCAAAAAAGTAATTCAGATTGTGCTAATTATTTGATAACTGAAGTGTTCCCAAAGTCTAGCACTATTTTTGGGAATTGGTATAAATTATTTCCTTAATAAACCCAGTTTATGTGTAAGTCCTAGTTATTACAAAATATCCTTTTTTAATCTCTTTAAAATAACCAAAACAGTCACTAAGTCATCTCCTCCTCTTAAACTAAATTGATCATAAAAACCATACTCCAACTGTTCCTATTTTAGCAACTTTAAAAAGATAAAATTACTGTCATTAGTTACCATTCCAAACACAAACTTATTTGCATGAAAACTTCCCAACATATAAGCCAAACATTGAGGAATACTCACTTCTAAAGAAAACCCTAATGGCTGAGATTCAATAACTAAAACCCATCAACTATCTTGATAATACCAAAACATAAATTATACCTCGAATAATTAACTCTTTATCCCTATCTTCAATTTCTATAGAACTCTCAGCATTGGTATAAAAAGGAGGTAAATCAAACCCAGCTAAATCTAACAAAGGAGAAACCACCACCATTTTCACTATATCTTCTACCATTGGACATATAGCTAAATTAAAATAATTCTCTTTAACCCGATGTAATTGTTATTTTTCCCTTTGATTAATTTCTGGTAAATTATCTTGCCATTCCCGAAAAAAAAGGAGAATTTTTACTTGATTTTAAATTAAATTTATCTATCAAATTATAAAGCGTAACCCATCCTGCTGGCATTGTTTCTGTCATAATTAAACTGTTATATTAAACTTACTTTTTGAGAGAAGGCAGGACTTCGTGCCAAGGAATTTAATTATAACAGAAAAACTATAGCAATCTTATTTTATTTGTGTATAAAAATATGATTACTTTTAGGAAATAGGGAATAGATAAGACTTTCCGAGTTTATTTCTAGTTTTTAATTTGTTATATCATGTTCGGTTGAATAGTCATAAATAACGAGTACCGAGTCAGTAGTAAACCCACCTCTAACCCCTCCTAGAAGAGGAAGAGGAGAAAGTTTTTTTATCACTAATTATCCGGACATGATATTACAACCTATTGAGGACTGCTATATATAAATACGTTATAATCTTCAGGCAAGTTAATTATCTATTGTTCAAAACATTCAGATAATTAACAATACAGAAATTTTCATAATTAGTAGACCACAAAGCAGGGAAGTTGTATGCAAGGTCCCTACAGATTTATCATTTTTTTGAATATGGTTTATTGACCCTAAAAAATGCTGTATTATCTTCGAGCCGAGGTCAGAACTTAGCTATTATAATTTAGTATTTTATGGGAAATAGTTCCTATTTAGTTTTTATCAATAATCAAGGAATTATAAAGTTAGATAATCACCAATTTTATTGGCT
>NZ_JAYKGW010000206.1:0-7789 GCF_035285525.1 Okeania sp.
TATATTAAATACTTTGAGATTGAATCAGCAAACCCTAGTTATTTATAAACAGGACTTAGACAGCGACCATAGATATAGTGGTTAAAACTGTTGTGCAATAGTTTTTTAACTCTATATATAGTACCTTGCCGTAAGTACCGAACGAGTGAAATTTGACCAAAAACAGGAGATTTACCAAAATCAAACCAGAAAACTATGAACAACAATATTACCCTTAATCTTCCTAACTACTATCTCAGGGAAAATTTATACCAAGGAATACGGACTTTGGTCTATCGTGGTCAACGAAACTGGGACCAGAAGTTAGTCATTATCAAAATCTTACGGAATCCTCACCCCAGTTTCTATGAGTTAGTACAATTCCGCAACCAATATATAATTACTCGTCATCTGGAACATCCGGCTATTGTTAAACCTCTAGCCTTTGAACGCTATGGCAATAGTTATGCTTTAGTTATGCCAGATTCAGGAGCGATCGCTCTCTCCAAGTATTGGCAAAACACGGTTCCCGATAAATCAGAACCAAATGTCAGTAATTTCCTCAACATCGCTATCCAACTAGCAGAAGTTCTCCACTATCTGACTCAACAGCGCATTATCCACAAAGACATTAAACCCAGTAATATTCTCATCCATCCGGAAACTAAGGAAGTTCAACTCATCGACTTTAGTATCTCTACTCTATTACCCAAAGAACAGCAACAATTAATTAGTCCTAATATTCTGGAAGGAACTCTTGCTTACATTTCCCCAGAGCAAACGGGACGGATGAACCGAGGGGTTGACTATCGGACAGATTTTTATTCTCTGGGTGTGACATTGTTTGAGCTCCTCACAGGAAAGTTACCCTTTGAAAGCAAAGACCCTATGGAATTAGTTCATTGTCATATTGCTAAAACACCAACTTTATTAGGGAACAGGGAACAGGGAGTAGGGAGTAGTGTGGGAAGTGTGGGAAGTGTGGGAAGTGTGGGGAGTGGTAGAGAAATACCCCAAATGCTGATCGACATTGTACTGAAATTGATGGCAAAAAATGCCGAAGACCGTTATCAGAGTGCTTTGGGTTTGAAGCATGATTTAGAGAAATGTCTGCAACAGTTAGAAACTACAGGAGAAATTAGAGCCTTTGATTTGGGGGAACGGGATTTATGTGATCGCTTTATTATTCCGGAAAAACTCTATGGACGAGAAAGGGAAGTCAAAACTTTATTGGATGCTTTTGAGCGAATTAGTAATCCCCCCCAACCCCCCTTTGAAAGGGGGAAGTTACGCACACCGAACCCAGAAACCGGGTTTCTGCGAGTCAATCTCCCCCTCTCCTCCTCTCCCCGTCTTCTTCTAGTGGCAGGTTTTTCTGGGATTGGCAAAACTGCTGTTATTAATGAAGTTCATAAACCTATAGTTCGGCAAAAGGGATATTTTATTAAAGGCAAATTTGACCAATTTAATCGCAATATTCCTTTTAGTGCTTTTGTGTCAGCTTTCCGAAATTTGATTAATCAATTATTAGGAGAATCTGATACAAATTTAGCTGATTGGAAGAGAAAAATTCTGGAAGTTGTGAGAGAAAATGGTCAAGTTTTGATTGATGTAATTCCGGAATTAGAACTTATTATTGGTAAACAATCACCAGCTCCAGAACTTTCGGGTAGTGCCTTACAAAATCGTTTTAATCTATTATTTAGTAAATTTGTTAATATTTTTACCACTAAAGAACATCCCTTAGTTATATTCTTAGATGATTTACAATGGGCAGATTCAGCTTCATTGAACTTATTAAAAGTGTTAATAAATGAATCAGAAACAGGTTATTTATTAATGTTAGGAGCTTATCGAGATAATGAAGTTTTTCCCGCTCATCCATTGATGCTAACTCTAGATGAAATTGAAAAAGAAAATGCCAAGATTAATACTATTATTCTGAATCCTTTAGATAAAAAAGATGTGACACAATTAGTTGCCGATACATTACTTTGTTCACCAGAAATTGCTGCACCTTTATCTGAATTAGTGTATCAAAAAACGAGAGGAAATCCATTTTTTACTACTCAATTTTTAAAAGGATTGTATGAAGATGGGTGTATTAAACTTGATATGTCAACAGGTTATTGGCAGTGCGATTTAGCAGAAGTAAAACAGTTAGCACTAACAGATGATGTGGTAGAGTTTATGGTAGGGAGGTTGCAAAAACTGCCTGAAGGAGATCGGCATGCACTAAAACTAGCTGCTTGTATTGGGAATGAATTTGACTTAGGGATATTAGCAGTTGTTTGTGAAACAAATCAAGATGAAGCAGCAGACAATTTATGGGGAGGGTTGCAAGAAGGATTTGTGATTCCCAAGAGTGAAAGCTATAAATTTTTTCAAGGAGAAGAACAGCGAGAGAATAATGTTGAAAATATTTCAGTTAATTATTGTTTCTTGCATGATCGAGTTCAACAAGCTGCTTATTCTCTGATTCCTCCAGAGCAGAAACCAGCTACCCATTATCGTATTGGTCAACTGTTGCTGACAAAGCTTTCTGCAACGGAACAAGAGGAGAGACTTTTTGATATTGTCAACCACCTCAATTTTGGCAAATCTCTGATCAATGATAAAAGTGAACAAGAGGAACTAGCACAACTGAACTTAACTGCGGGTCAAAAAGCTACATCTGCAACAGCTTATCAAGCTGCCATTGAGTATCTAGAAACAGGTATTAATTTACTAGGAAAAGATGCTTGGGTGAATCAATATAATTTGACTTTAAATTTGTATCGTCATTTAGCAGAAGCTCAGTTAAGTGATGCCAACTACGAAGAATTGGAGCAGACTCTGGCGATTGCTTTACAACAGGTGACTTCTCCTATAGATTTAGCAGATTTTTATCGTATTCAAGTTCTTAAATTTACTCTAGAAAGTAAATTTGTCGAAGCAATAGAGGCAGGTTTAATAGGGTTAAAAAATCTGGGAATAGAGATTAATTCCCATAATGTGACTCAGCTAGTTGAGTCAAAGTTGGCTTCTGTTAACCAAAGTTTGAAAGAACGCTCTATCTTGTCACTATTAGATTTATCGACAACAGTCGAACCATCTATTCAAGCAATAATTAAATTGCTAATTTCTCTAGATTCAGCAACATATTTGACCTCCAATATTGAACTTTACAGTTTGATCTCTTTAAAAGCAGTTTGCCTGTCAATTAAATATGGAAATATTCCTGAGTCAATCAAAGCTTATGTCAACTATGGATTAGTTCTAGTATTCCAAGAGCAGTATCAAAAAGCTTATCAGTTCGGAGATTTAGCTATGCAATTAAGTTACAAACTCAACAGTCAATCTCAGGAGTGTCAAGTTAAATTCATGTTGGGAGCTTTGATTCGTTCTTGGGCAAAACCAATAAAAGGAACAGCAAGTCTAAATTATGAAGGTTTTTTAGCAGGACTAGAATCTGGAGAAATTCAATATGCTGCTTATAACTTATTCACTAATATTCTCAATCAATTATTCTCAGGAGAAAATTTAGCAACAGTTTCCTCAGATATAGAAAAATATGAGTTGCTAGCAGATAAAGTTCAGAACCGACTTTTGCAAACAATGTTAGCAGCAGCCAAAATCTTTGTCACCAAGCTCTGCTTAGATCGAGAGGCAATGATTGAAATTGAAAAAACAATCAATTATATAGAAGAATCCCAAGTATTACTTTCAACTTGTATCTATTACATTTTCAGAATGCACCTTTCCTGTTTAACAGGAAACTTTAAAGTTGGTTTAAATTACAGAACCAAAGCCGAACAGATTCTTGGTTATGCAAATGGTTTTGTAACCTTTAGTGGTTACTATTATTATGGTTCTCTGATTTTACTCAACTTGTATTCTGATATGTCTGCGGAAGAACAGAACAATGCTTGGCAGCAAATAGAATCAAATCAGCAGCAGCTCAAAATTTGGTCAGATAACTGTTCCGAAAACTTTCTACATAAGTATCTTTTAGTTGAAGCAGAGAAATGTCGGTGTCTAGATCAAAAATTGTTAGCGATTGAGCTATATGATAGTGCTATTGCCGAAGCTCAAAATAACGACTACATCCAAGAAGAAGCTTTAGCTAACGAAATGGCAGCCAAATTTTACCTAGACTGGGGTAAGGAAAATTTTGCTGTGGGATATATGCTATCAGCTTATAATTGTTACGCTCGTTGGGGAGCTAAAGCCAAAACTGATAACCTAGAAAAACGCTATCCCCAATTACTCCAACCTATTCTCCAGCAAAGAGTTCCATCTCCTAATTTCTTGCATACTCTAACAAATATTGCTCAACCTAACCTGTCGATTCACTCCTCCCCAACCTTAACTCACTACTCTACAACAATCAATACCACCCTTGATTTCGCTACAGTGTTAAAATCTTCTCAAGCGCTTTCAGAAATTATCGAACTTGATGAACTTCTCTATCAACTGAGCCAGATTATCCTAGAAAATTCTGGTGGCGATCACTGCCTGATTCTGATACCTGATCACAATAATGTATGGCAAATCAGAGCTACTGCTACCACAGATAGTACCAAACTCTGTACCGAACTCCTAGACAACAATCCTAGCTTACCAGTTAAACTGATTCAATACGTTAAAAATACTGAAGAAGTATTAGTTATTAACAATCTTAATACGGACTTACCAATAATTGATGACTATCTGCACCAAAATCAACCCCAAAGTATATTGTGTTTACCGATGCTAAATCAGGGAAAATTGATAGGAATTCTATATTTACAAAATCAACTTACCCGTGAGGTGTTTACCAAAGATCGTATTCTCATACTCAACTTTCTTTGTAACCAAGCTGCAATTTCAATTAAAAATGCTCAACTACATCAGAAGTCGGAATTATCACTACAACAAGTCAAACAATCCCAAAACTTCCTGAGAAAAGTTATAGATGCGATTCCCCAAGCCGTTTTCTGGAAAGACAGAAACTCAAATTATTTAGGATGTAATCAAAAATTTGCTACCATAGCAGGTGTTAATTCTCCAGAAAATATTGTTGGTAAAAATGATTATGATTTGCCTTGGAGTCAAGAGGAATCTGACTTCTTTCGAGAATGTGACCGCCGTGTGATGAAATCTAAGCAACCTGAACTACATATTCTTCAAAAACAAAGTCAGGTTGATGATACAACAATATGGTTAGATACAAACAAAATTCCACTATCTGACGAAAATGGAAAAGTATACGGAATTTTAGGTACCTATGAGAATATAAGTGAGCGCATAAGAATGGAACAAGAGCAAAAACGTCTCACTGATATTTTAGAAGCAACTTCTGATTATGTTGGCATTGCAGATACTGAAGGAACTATGCTATGGATGAATACAGAATTTAAAAAACTACGGCCAGAACTACATTATGAAGATAACTCATTTAAGTTGACAGAAAACCATCCCCAGTGGGCAAATGAAATCATTCTTAATCAAGGCATTCCTATAGCTACTCGTGATGGAATATGGTTTGGGCAAACAGCAGTTATAAATTCAAAAGGAGGAGAAATTCTAGTTTCCCAAGCTATTATTGCTCACAAATCTACTGATGGAGTGGCAGAATATTTTTCGACTATCATGCGGGATATTACTCAGATTAAGGCGACAGAAACTGCCCTGAGAGACAAATCTGAAGCTTTAGAGCAAGCACTTGAATACCTAAAAAAAACCCAGTTGCAAATGGTGCAAACTGAAAAAATGTCTTCTTTAGGTCAAATGGTAGCCGGGATTGCCCATGAAATCAATAATCCTATTACCTTTATTGCTGGTAATATCACTTATGCTCGCCAATATTTCCAGGACTTATTAGAACTAATCAATCTTTATGAAGAAACCTTATCTGTTCCTACTGCTGCTATAAAAGACAAATTAGAAGAGATAGATTTAGAATTTTTATCTGAGGATATACACAAAATATTTGATTCTATGGAAACAGGAACCGAACGCACAAGGAAAATTGTTCTGGGTTTGCGGAACTTCTCCCGACTGGATGAATCCCAAAGAAAACTGGTAGACATCCATGATGGATTAGAGAATACTTTAATGATTTTGCAACATCGCCTCCGAGGTAATAGGTCTTACCCAGAGATTAGGATAGTAAAAAACTATGGTCAATTACCTCCGGTTAACTGTTATCCCAGTCAACTTAATCAAGTATTTCTGAATATTCTCACCAACTCTATTGATGCCTTAATTACTTTTAAGACCAGGGATTCTCCTCAAATTAATATCACTAGCGAAATGCTAGATGCTCAAACAGCAAGAATTTTCATTGCGGACAATGGGCCAGGAATGAGTGAGAGGGTTCAACAACGTATTTTTGACCCTTTCTTCACTACTAAGCCAGTTGGTCAAGGAACTGGTCTGGGTTTGTCTATTAGTTACCAAATAGTTACAGAGCAACATGGAGGTCAATTGCAGTGTTTTTCGGAAATAGGACAAGGTACTAAGTTTATGATAGAGATACCAATTTAATCTAGGGTTGGCTTTAAGTCAGAATTCAGGGTAATCATAAAAAAGTAGGTTGGGTTGAGGTATCGAAACCCAACTCAAGTATATTCAGAATCCAGAATCCAGAATTCTCAATTCAGGGTAATCATAGAAAAGTAGGTTGGGTTGAGGTATCGAAACCCAACTCAAATAAATTCAGAATCCAGAATCCAGAATCCAGAATTATAGTTTTTTAAATCCAGGACTTACACGGGAGGCACTATATATAGCGCCTTGGTGCGTTGTGCGTTGTGCGCTTTTCATGTCGCGTAGCGAAACACACCCTACTGGACTGTTTCATCTTAAATGGTGCATTAGGGAACAGGGGAGTAAGGGAGTGGGGAAGAAAGATTGTTGTTGGGTTGAGGCACGAAACCCAACCTACATCTATTGCACCATTTAAGGTGAAACAATGCAGTACTGGACTGTTTCAGCTAAAATAGTGCGTTAATTTTTAGTTGTTGCAAGACAAGGAAGACAAGGAGGACAAGGAAGACAAGGAAGACAAGGAAGAAAAATCTATTGCAACATTTAAGATGAAACAATCCACTACCAATAGCTAAAAACTATCAGGACTTATGCAGACACCCTAGATATAGTACTTAAAACTATTGCACAATAGTTTTTTAAATCTATATATAGTACCTTGGCGTAAGTCCTGACTATAAAAGTGAAATTTTACTAAAAAGAGGAGATTTACCAAAATCAAGTACAGACTTTGGATAACTAGGACTTACGCAACATAAGGTATTTCTGTCATGGCGCGACTCGCAGCTTTGCGATAGCAAGGGACAGGGTTGGTGGAGCATTCCGGACCGAAAGCAATCTCAAACCTTAAAATTTCCTTTCTCATGGCTTTAGTCCTGATCACAAAAATGCGTTTTCCTTACGGAATGCTCCGCTTTCCATATCGCGCAGCATTTTCGTATCGGGAATGCTCCCCAAAAATGTCGGTTCTTAGTCATTTTGCTGAAGAACGCTGCGCGACAATATATAAAGCAGAGCTTTGCGAAGCGCAAAAACTTCCCTACCTAGTACGGACGTTGCATAACAAAAATGCGCTTCATATCGCGCAGCGTTTCATGTCCGCTCAACCGTGGAAAATGTCCCTACCTACTCCCTACCTTTATGAAAACTATGAATAACAATATTATGCTCAACCTTCCCAACTACTACTTTAGGGAAAATTTATACCAAGGAATACGCACTTTGGTATATCGTGGCCAACGAAACTGGGACCAGAAATCAGTAATTATCAAAGTCTTACGGAATCCTCACCCCAGTT
>NZ_JAYKGW010000207.1:0-22631 GCF_035285525.1 Okeania sp.
GACCTCTCCCCCAACCCCTCTCCTGCAAGGATAGGGGAGAAATGCTCCTGAATACCTCGTAGGGAAGGGGGTTGGGGGGTTAGGTTTCTATTCACTGAATTAAATTCCAGAAAAAATCACCAAACCCAAAACTGCTACAAATACAATTAAGGCATAGAACTGAGCGCGACCATTTTCTAAATATTTTAAACCTTCCCCACTCAAGAGAGTAATGAAACCTGTTAAGTTAACAGCTCCATCAACTACTTTATAATCTACTTCCAAAACTTGCCGTGCTAAACGACGACTACCTTTGACAAATAGATAATCGTTGATGTCGTCTAAATACCACTTGTTTAAAGAAAAGTTGTAAAGAGGTTTGATTTTGGCAGCGATCGCATCACTATCAATTTTACGACTTAGGAACATTAGAGAAGCAAAAGTAATACCAATTAAAGCAATACCTACAGAATTTCCTGCCATAATTAGAAATTCTGTTTGGTCAAACTCTGCTAACTTCTCTAATACTTCTGTTAAAGATTCCCCAGGAGCATAAATAAACTGTTCAAAATAATTAGCAAAAGGCGTTCCGAATAAACCAATAATTGTCGAAGGAACTGCCAAAACCATCAATGGTAAAGTCATGCTAATCGGAGACTCATGGGGAGAGTGACTATGATGATGGTCATGGTCATGGTCATCATGGCCACTTTCTACTTCAGGGCCAGAACTCAAAACCGGAGCAGCATTTTCAGCTAATAATTGCTGTTTAATTTCCTGATTATTACCTTGGAACTCACCCTCAAAAGTACAGAAATACATCCGGAACATATAAAAAGCAGTCATACCAGCGGTCGCCCAACCGATCAACCACAAAGCGGGGTTAGCTGTAAATGCACTGCCGAGAATTTCGTCTTTTGACCAAAAACCCGCAAAAGGAGGAATACCGCAAATTGCCAGAGTACCGATTAAAAAGCAACTAGAGGTAATGGGCATATATTTCCTTAGTCCTCCCATTAACCGCATATCTTGAGCCAAAGCTGGATTATGGCCAACTACTTCCTCCATACCATGAATTACTGAACCAGAACAGAGGAACAACATGGCTTTGAAATAAGCGTGAGTCATTAGGTGAAATAGTCCAGCGCTATAAGCACCTACACCCATTGCCATTACCATGTAGCCCAACTGGGAAATGGTGGAATAGGCCAGACCTTTTTTAATGTCATTTTGCGTAATGGCGATGGTTGCCCCCAGAAAAGCGGTAAAAGCTCCTGTCCAAGCAATAATATTCATTACTACTGGCAGATGTTCAAATACTGGGTACATCCGGGCAATGAGAAATACTCCAGCAGCTACCATTGTCGCAGCGTGAATGAGGGCCGAAATTGGTGTTGGGCCTTCCATTGCATCTGGGAGCCAAACGTGCAATGGGAATTGGGCTGATTTGGCCACAGGTCCTAAAAACACTAAAACACCGAACAGGGTGGCTAAACCAACCCCCAGAGCGCCTGTTTCTACGAGTTCTTCTAAGCGAACTCCCATTACTTCAAATTCAAAGCTACCTGTGGCCCAGTAAATGCCGAGCATTCCTAGTAGGAGGCCAAAGTCACCGACACGGTTAGTAACGAAAGCTTTTTGACAAGCCTCAGCGGCTGCTTTGCGGTCGTACCAGAAACCAATTAGTAGGTAAGAGGATACACCTACTAATTCCCAGAATATATAGACCTGGACTAAGTTTGGAGAGACTACTAAGCCTAGCATGGAAGAGCTGAACAAACTCAGGTAGGCATAAAAGCGTACATATCCAGGGTCGTGAGCCATATAACCATCGGTATAAACCATTACTAAGAAAGCAACGGTGGTGACGATGACTAACATGAGGGCAGTTAGGTGGTCGATGGTATAGCCCATACTGAGCCTGAAGTCACCTGCTGCTGCCCACTCAAACATTTGAGTATAGGTTTCATGGCCATTAAATTGACTCCAGAACAGGGCAAAGGACATAACCATTGCCGTTCCTAACAGGGAAACGATAAATATTGCTGAACCCCGTCGCAGATTAGTGGTGGCCTCGCTATAAGAGATTAACCCGAAGCCAACCAATGTTGCTCCAAGTAGGGGTAGTACTGGAATCAACCAAGCATATTGATAAAGTGGTTCCATAATTTATGGTTACTTTATAGTTCTTAACTAAGTGGGCAAAACTATTAAGCATTCTTACATAGGCTTCCTAGATATTCATGGTAATGATCGATTTTTTTAAAAGTTATTGGTTAGCTTGAGTCAAAAGTCTACTTTTTGCAGTCAAAAGTAAGTAAAAGCAGGCTTTGGTTATCTAGAGGAGCTATCCATTACCCACATCTCTCACGGAAAGAAACCGGGTTTCTGGGTTCCTTATTTCTTTTCTCAAAGAAGCCAGGTTTCTGGGTTCCCTATTCCTTTTCTCAAAGAAACCGGGTTTGTGGGTTCCCTATTCCCTGTAAACTATATTTAGAGGTTAACGGCCATTGACCCCTAATGATGTAATACACCAAAAATTCTGTAAAGCTTAGGAATGGGTTTGTTTTTCAAGTTAACAAGTTTTCCTGTTTCTCCTGAATAAAGAGAGGTTTTAAAGCGAATGGATTAATTATCAATTATCCATTATCAATTATCCATTATTAATTAGGGTAAAATGTTTAACAAACTTCCTTTAAAAACTGTTCTTATTGTCCCCTTTATCCTGCAAATTGTAACTGCTGTAGGATTAGTTGGATATTTTTCTTTTATCAATGGACGCCAATCAGTTGATACTTTAGCAGATAAGTTAACTTTGGAAATTAGCACTCGTATCCAGCAACACATTTTAGATTATTTAGAGAGAACCTATCAGGGAGTAAAAATAATCAATGATGCTATTACCAGTGGTAACTTTGATGCTTACGACTTTAGAAAAATGCAGTTGTACTTTTGGCAAATCATTACAGAGCAGCAGCGGGAGAACAATCTTTTTCCTGATCGCAAACCGGAAGAATTCAATCTTTTTTTTGGTAACGAACAGGGGGTGTTTGTTGGAGTCAAATATGATCCCGAATATAAAAGTATGATGTTGAGGACTCGAACTACAGCTACTCAAGGATTCCGTGAAGCTTATCAGTTAGATGAGAATGGCGAAATAAGTAAATTCGTGAAAGCGAGAAAGTACGATCCGCGCATTCGTCCCTGGTATCAAAAAGCCAAAAAAGTAGGCTTACCTACATGGAGTCCTATTTATGCTGGTTTTTCTGAAGAGAATACATCTTTAGATATATCTGCTCTCAGACCTATTTTTGATGATAATGGTGATTTCATCGGAGTATTAGCTAATGAAACTAGCTTAATAAAGATGACAGCATTCCTTAATAACTTAGAGATTAGTCCTAATGGCAAAAGTTTTATCATGGAGCGATCGGGAAATATAATTGCTGGTTCCAAAATTCCTGAACCTTTTGTAATTACTAAAATTGATAGCGATCGAGAAATAGAACGCTTACACGCTATGGATAGTGGTAATCCTATAGTCATTGCTACTGCAACTCATCTAGAAAAAACTTTTGGTAGTTTAGAAAAAATTAATCGCAGTCAGCAACTTAATTTTCAGATAAGTAAAAAGTGGTATTATGTTAGTGTGGTGCCAGTTAGAGACGGACGGGGTATTGATTGGTTAGTAGTTGTTGTAGTTCCCGAAACAGACTTTATGGAAAAAATCAACGCTAACACCAAAACTACTATTTTCTTGAGTATTACAGCTCTAACTGTCGCCATATTCTTTGGGATAGTTACTGCTTACTGGATTAGCAAACCAATATCACAAGTTAATTCTGCTGCCAAAAAAATCGCAGAAGGCAAATGGGAAAATCAACTTGATATTCGCCGTAATGATGAAGTAGGAGAACTTGCTCAGTCTTTTAACAGTATGGCAACTCAACTGAAAAACTCCTTTGATATCCTAGAAGCGAAAAATAAAGAACTGAAAAAATTAGACCGCCTCAAAGACGAATTTTTAGCCAACACTTCCCATGAACTAAGCACTCCACTCAATGGCATTATTGGTATTGGTGAATTTCTTCTCGGAGATCCTGCCCAAAACTTCAATAGTACCACCACTTCTAACTTAAACATGATTGTATCTAGCGCTCGTCGTCTTTCTAATTTAGTTAACGATATTCTCGACTTTTCTAAGATTAGATACAATAAACTAGAATTACAAATGAAAGCAGTTGATATTTTTGTGGTGGTAGAAACAGTAGTCACCTTAAATCTATTAGTCAGCAAAAATAAAAATCTACATTTAATCAATACTCTTCCCAGAAATTTACCACCAGTCTTTGCAGACGAAAACCGTTTACAACAAATTCTCTACAATTTAATTGGTAATGCTATCAAGTTTACTGACTCTGGTAAAATTGAAATTTTAGCAGCACTAATTACTAATAATTATATAAATCCTCCTACTCTAGTTTCCCCCTCAGAAGATTCCAGTCAAAATCAAAATATTCAGCCATCTCAGGAACTAATCATTACAGTTTCTGATACTGGTATTGGTATTCCCAGCGATAAACTAGACAGTATTTTTAAATCTTTTGAACAAGGAGAAGGTTCCATAGCCAGAAAATATGGTGGTACAGGTTTAGGATTAGCTATCACCAAACAATTAGTTGAACTTCATGGGGGTCGCATTTGGGTACAGTCTGAGGTTGGTGTTGGTTCTAGTTTTAGTTTTACTTTACCCATTTCCGAAAAATCTGTAGCCGATCCTCCAAATATTTTTGTTTCTAAAGTTAAGGAGACAGTAGAAACATCCCCAGATATTCAACCAGATGAAAATCATTTAGCAAATGGTGATTTCCATATTTTAGTTGTTGATGATGAACCGATAAATGTGCAAGTTTTAACTAACCATTTGACCGCAAATCACTATCAAGTTACTCAAGCTTTAAATGGAAAAGAAGCTTTAGATGCTATAGCTAAACATGAGAATTTTGACCTAATTTTGTTAGATGTAATGATGCCAAATATAAGTGGTTATGAAGTCTGCGCCCAAATTAGAGAAAAATATCCAACGGAGGCTTTACCTATTTTAATGTTAACTGCGAAAAATCAAGTGGCTGATTTAGTGATGGGTTTTCAATTTGGCGCTAATGATTATTTAACTAAACCTTTTGCAAAAGATGAGTTATTAACTAGAATTAAAACTCATATTCAATTATCAAAAATTACTAATTCTTATGAACGTTTTGTGCCTCATGAATATGTGACATTACTCTCAAAAGAAAGTATTCTTAATGTGAAGTTAGGAGATAGAGTCAGCAAAGAAATGGCTATTTTCTTTTCTGATATTCGTTATTTTACAACTATGTCAGAAAAGATGACTTCTCAAGAAACTTTTGCTTTTCTTAATGGTTATTTAGAACAAGTTTGTCCAGAGATTAGAGACCGGAATGGTTTAATTATTAAGTTTATGGGAGATGGAATTATGGCAGTATTTCCTGATGGTAGTGATGATGCGGTTGATGCTGCTATTGCTCAATTAAAGAAGTTACAACAATATAATCGGAACTTGAAAGAAAAGGGTTTACCTGTAATTAAAATTGGCATAGGTATTCATTGGGGTAACATGATGGTGGGGATAGTGGGAGAGAAAGGTAGGATGTCTGGAGATGCAGTTTCTGATAATGTAAATTTGACGTCTCGTTTGGAAGGTTTAACTAAGTTTTATGGTGTTTCTTTATTAATTTCTGAGTCAGCTTTTAACTGTTTAAAAAATCCAGAAAAATATCAAATGAGGTTTTTAGATAGGGCATCGGTGAAGGGTAGAGATGAACCGATTAATGTTTATGAAGTGTTGGATGGTGAAGTAGATTTTATCCGAGAGTTAAAGTTAGAAACTCAAGGAGATTTTCAGCAGGGTTTAGACTATTATCGTTTAGGAGATTTAGTAGCAGCTAAAGTTTGTTTTGAGAAAGTATTGGTGGTTAATTGTGCAGATGAAACAGCTAAACTTTATTTGGAAAGAATTGATGAGTTGATGGTCAATGGTATTCCCATAAATTGGAATGGAGTTTGGGCATTTACTCAGAAATAAGGAAGAAGTTAAGAAATAAGAAGTTAAGAAGTTAAGAAGTTAAGAAGGAAGAAGTAATATAAAATCCAGATAATTAATAAACTCAAGTCATTGCGACTGCAACGGAGTGGAAGGAAGCAATTTCATAATTTTAAGAGATTGCTTCCTATCGTCGCAATGACCACTACTGTGCAACCATATTTTATATAAGAAGTTAAGAACTAAGAAAGAAAAAAATGCTCAAAATAAAAACTCTCTTGCTATTTCATTAATAGATAATTGATACATCTCAATATTTGCCAATATACTTTTTTTCTATTCTCTCCATACCTCCATACCTATTTCCTGAAAATGAATTTAATATGATAATGAAATAATTACTATATCCCAATTAAATATATGACGAATTTACAAATAAAACTTCCCACAGATACATGGGTTTCAGCTACTGGGAATGAATATCTCCAAACTATTGAAAATCCCATTTACACTAGAGCAAAATCTTATTATTATCAAGGAAAACTCAGAATAGAAATATCACCAGTAAGTTACGATCGCGCCAAGGATAATTCACTTATTGCTATAGCTCTTGGTATTTTCTGTAGCCTCAAAAATATTAGAAGTAAAAGTTTAACTAATTGTAGTTATAGAAAAACCGGACTTCAATAAGTACAACCAGATATTTCCTACTATATAGGTGATCATTCTAATATTATTCCTTGGGGAACTTCTATTGTAGATTTAGATAGATATCCATCCCCAGATTTAGTCATAGAAATAGCCAATATTTCACTGGCAAATAATAAAGGTGAAAAAAAGGTTAATCTATGAAGATTTAAAAGTCAAAGAATATTGGATAGTTGATGTTAAAAATGTAGATATTATTGCTTTGGCTATGGTTGATGGTGGCAGTAAAAAAATTAAAGAATCTCAAGTTTTATCAGGATTATTAATAAGTATTTTAAAAGAAGCTTTAGAACAGAGTCGAAGTATTAATCAAAATGAAGTTATTGCCTCCCTATTTTCTCAATTTCAAGAATCTTGATCTTGAGTAGGAACTGGAGAAAAGGAAGAGTCTGCTACTAGATTACTGTTGTTCAATAGTCTAGATAGATCGAGTGAGGACTATTCTACTTGTCCCAATGGTGATGCTTTGAAGTTACAAAGAATATTTAGCAAAAAAACAAAAGTCAGGTATTTGGAATGATATAGCAGTCGAAGCAAACGGCACGAATATTTCTAAATTCTGTTTGCGGAGCATTTCCCTATACGAAAAACCCTTTGATAGTCTCCTGTTCCCTATTCCCTAGCGCGTAGCGCTATAAATGAGAGAAGTTTTTCCCTTGTTGTGACTGAATTTGTGAAGATTTGATGAAGATCAAACCCTATAATCCCTGGAAATCTACTACCAAGTAGTTATAAGCTGTACTGATAAGTCTAACGTATCTCCGTAGTTACACGGTTTTTACTTCTTAATATCAAATCTACTGTCAAATTCCACATATAAATAGTTTGAAATCCTGATTATATCTTGATTGTTAATTGATAAATAGTCAGAGATATTGGCATAATTGCTTAACATAAATCAACATTTTTTGATGATTAAAATTATAGTGATAGATGATCTTGGTATTAAATATAAAATTTTTAAAATATTTGTATAAACATAATTTTGTTATTTTGATACTTAGTATAATTGTGTAAAATATCAATTGTTTTATGTGAATTTTAGAAATATTTGAAAAACTAATATATTCACATATTTTAACTATATAAAGATTGAGTAAAACAGCTGATTTGCTATTGCTTTATTTTTTGGTGATGGATATTATTGATTTTAAGTAAATCAAAGCTGTAATTCCAGACTATCTTACAACGGTAATGGTATGTCTTCGTTCGGCTATTACTGACAGGACTTACGCAAAGCAACTAAGAAACCGGGCTGATTGCAGTGAGATTGTGGTTCTAACCAATAAATTTGGTTGATAAACCCGGTTTCTGCATAAGCCCTAACCGATCTAAATTTGAGGCATTTTTCCTACTAGAAAATGTCTAAGTACCATTATTCAATCCCTAACATTCATTGAAAGTAAAAAAGCTGCATAAGTTCTTACAACTTAACCTCTTGGAACAACTCCTGCTAGTTAAGGCATTTCTTTTGCTTGCGGTAATTCGGGTAGGACTGAAATTCTTGCCTTTTCAGACTTTGTACCGCCTTCTAGCAAAAGTATTTCAGCCAACTGCAAAGTTGCAGATATCAGAATCGACTTATGCAGAAAAAGTAGTGTGGACAGTAAGAGTAGCTAGCCGCTATGTACGGGGTGTCAGATGTCTAGCTCAGGCTTTGGCTACTCAGGTATTATTGGAACAGCGCGGTTATAGCTCTAACCTTCGTATTGGTTTCACTAGAAATAAGGGTGGGCGGATGTCAGCCCATGCTTGGGTGGAAAGTGAGGGGAGGGTGGTGATTGGTGATCTTAAGAATATGGCTGACTATATTCGTGTGCCACTTCAGGGAACAGAAAATCTTAAAAAGAAGGAGTGGAGATTATTATCCTAGCCTTTAGAAGTGTCTACAACAATAAATAATTGTTGTCTCTATCCACAATAGCCATTTTGATACTAAGTTATACTTCTGCTTATGCGACTCAAAATTTTACTCTTGAAGCATGGAAATTTGCTGGCCTTGGTCAAGGAGGAGTTGTTGAAGAAGAAGGGGATGATGAAGATCAGGTCTATATTTGTTTGAAAAATGGCAAACCCCTGAAAGTCTTAGGATTAGAAATGATTGACTCAGACGACATATCAGAAGAAGGTATAGTTTGTACTCCTGAGCCATCATCTATCTTCGGCTTGATAACATTAGGCTCTATTTTAGCTGGAGCTAAAATTTTACAAAAATAGGTTTTACCCATGAGCGCTATTGGTAGGGTGTGTTTGGCGTTCCGCAAAGCTCCGCTAACGGCTGTCGCTGATATGTAAAGCGGTAGCGTAACGCACCAAGACTCTATAGAGAGTGCCTTTATGTAAGTCCTGAAAAACAAAAAAATCAACTAATTTAAGGATATTTTACCATGTCTAGTCATGAAATAATGAATCCAAATTTGCCTTTGTGGTCTTTTCAGTTTAAACCCAATTCTCAGTTGGGTGTAAAAACTCGCAAGGATTTAGAAATTCATCTGATTACTCGTGCTTTGAAGGATGAGGATTTTAAGCGAGAGTTGATTGCAAATCCGAAGGCTGTGATTGAAGAAGAATTAGAGACAAAGTTACCTGAAGACCTTGAGATTAAGGTACTTGAGGAAACGGAAGATACTATTTATATGGTGTTGCCTTGTAATCCTTATGAGGGAATGTCTGAGGAAGAGTTACAGGCTTCTTTAGGGATGACTTATGAGGATGTAGCTCAGTGGGTTTTGGAACAGCAAAAAAACACCTTATTGGATGAAGAAAGTAGTGTAATCCTTTTGCTTCATATTTGGAAGGATCAAGATTATAAACAAAAACTAATACTTGACTCAAAAACGGTACTTGAACAAAAATTTAATACCAATATATCAAAAAATATTACAATTAAGAGTCTTGAAGAAACTCCTCAGAAGCTTTTTATAGTCATACCTGAAATGGGTGATAAATCAGTACCTCGTATGACTGAATGGTTTGATGATATCAAGTCTGAGCGAAAGCAACAGCCCTTATTTGAAAAAATTTCAGTAGGATACTGTGGTTCTTCTTTTGAAATGGGTTCTAGCTGTACAACATAAGTTATAAAAAGTAACTGATCTTGAGTTTTTAGAAAGTTTAATAACATCACAGGACTTACACGGGAGGCACTATGTATAGAGTATTGGTCCCTTACGAGATACACTAACACACCCTACCAGTCGCGTTCATGCGTAAGTCCTAATCAGTAACTCTGCATATCTAGATCAAGAAATAGAGGACAGAACATACAGAATGTTATTGAAAAAGTCTGTTTCTCTTATTTCTTTTATTGTATTATATTTCAAACAATTTAAGCTGATGTATGATCCTAAAACTATTCACAATAGTCTTATTGAAATAATAGAAAAATCAAGTACAATTACTGAACGTTTGAGTGATAAATTTATAACCGATGCTTCTGAAGAAAATTCTCAAATAATCTGTTCTAAAACTTATCAGTGGTGTGAAGTAGCAACTCAAGGAAACTGGGCAAACTTTAAGGTACATCTTGCTAATTATGGTCTTGATGAAAAAACAGCTTACCGTGCTTTCTGTTCTGTACATCTAGATAATAGTAATTACCTACCAGAATGGGCAATAATTCTAGATGAGTATCTTAAAATCATTAACTTATTGAAATTAAATACTTTAGGAACAGAAGATACTAAAAGTAATAGTTTTTTATACGATCAAGAACCTATTCCGTTTCAGGAAGTTTTGTTGCCATTAATTGGGATAGCAAAGCAAAAATTAATATCTCGTCTTGAATGTAGATATGATTTACTGAATAATCAAGCCCATGTCAGCTTAGAGCGTAATCTTTTAAAACGTTTATCTGAGCTATGTTTGCCGTCGATGCAACTGGAGTTTTCAGTTTTTCGAGCTTGTCAACAATCTTCTGTTGTGACTCGTGTACTTAATGAGTCTACAAAACATTCTTGCTATCAAAATTTTATTCACAAGTTACTTAAAGGTCATTTATTAGTTTTATTACAAGAAAAACCTGTATTAGCTCGATTAATGGCGATTGCAACTCATTTGTGGATTGAGTCCACTATAGAGTTGATTACACGCTTAGATTCAGACTGGCATGAAATTAACAGAAAATTTCATCCCAATTTTGATATCAAGCAAGTTGTTGCTATACAATGTGGTTTGTCTGATTACCATTACAATGGACGTTCTGTGATTGCATTACATTTTGCATCAGGACTTAAACTGATCTACAAACCTAAGAGTATCAGCTTAGAGGAAAAATATTTTAAGTTACTAGCATGGTTCAATGAGCAAAGATTTTACAGGAATTTTAAATTACTAAAAATATTAAATCGATCAACTTATGGTTGGGTAGAATTAATAGAGAATTTACCATGTAAAAATCCGGAAGAAGCAAAACGTTATTATGAGCGTTCTGGTTCTTTACTGTGTTTAACTTATGTTTTAAATATAACAGATTTACATAAAGAAAATATTATTGCCTGTGGCGAACATCCAGTTCTAATTGATTTAGAAACCCTTATGCATCCTTGGCCAAAAAAACTTGACAATATAGAAAATGAGAAAAATTCTGAATATATTGCTAAACGTCAAATGGGTTATTCTGTAATTCGCACTGGATTGTTACCTAGGTGGCAGTTAGGCTTGGAAAATCAAAAGTTTGACATAAGTGGATGGGGTAGCTTTGGTGAACAAAAAACATCGATTTCAACAGCTGTCGTTAATAATATTAATACGGATGCAATGGAAATTATATATGAAAATGAAATAAATACTGAAAGCCATAATAATCCGTTGTTAAACTATATATCTTTAAACATTAGTGAATTTGTTGAGGATATTATTAACGGATTTAGCGAAATGTATGTTTTTTTAATAAAAAACAAGCTAAGAATTTTGAGAGAAGAAGGTCTCTTAAAATGGTTTAAATCTGAAAGGACTCGATACATTTTTCGTTCGACAAAAATATATCAACTAATTTTAAAGACATTACTTGATCCAAAGCATCTGGAAAATGGTGCTACCTGGAGTATGCAATTAGATATTATTGCTAGAGTGATGTTTTTGCCTGGGAACTCACCGACACTACATCCTTTGGTAAAAGAAGAAAGAAAGGCGTTGGAGAAATTAGACATTCCTCTATTCTTTACTAATTCAGGAACAAAAACTTTATTTTTCTCAGACAATAAAGTTTTTGATAATTTTTTTTCTCAAAGTGGGGAAAATTTAGTTATTGAGTATTTGAATAGTTTAAATAATGATGATTTGGAGAAACAAGTTGATTTAATTAAAGGTTCATTGTACTCAAGAATAACCGAAAATGCTCATGCAACAATACAGTATTTTGGCAATCATAACATCTCATTCAAAAGTTCTACTAATATCCTAAGTCATAATATTTGTTTAAGTAAAAATTTTTCTATTGCTGAAGATATTGAAAAGAGAGCCATTTACTCCATAGATAAAAGTAATGTAACCTGGATATCGCCTCAATATAGTTTTGATATTGAAAGTTTTCAAATTGCTCCTTTAAGTTTGGGAATGTATGATGGAATTTCTGGTTTAACAGTTTTTTTGTCAGCTTTTAAAAAAAATATTGGAGAAACAAAATTTGATTATCTTGTAAGAATAAATATAGAGAATTTACATAGAAAAATTAAACAATTAACATCTACAAAAATTTCAGAAACAATTAATAGTGATGTTTGGTTAAGATATATTTCAACTCTCTATTCAATAGTTACTGTTAACAATTTGCTAGATATATCACTTTTCCTAGATGATGCTTACAAGATCGTTGTGGACATTCCGCCTAATATAATATTGGCTGACCGAAAATTTGATATTTTATCAGGTTCATCACACACAATTTTGGTATTATTAGCTTTATATAGTCAATCTGTCGATCAAGAAGTTTTACATAAAGCCATACTTTCTGGTAACCATCTCCTTAATAACCGTGTCGTCAGTGAATCAGGTCATCGAACCTGGGCAACCTTAGATGGAAAACTTCTCACAGGTTTCTCTCATGGTGCAGCCGGAATAGCCTACGCTCTACTTCGCCTCTATAAAGCCACTGGTGAAACCCGCTTTAAAGAAGCAGCAGAAGAGGCGATCGCCTACGAACGCAGTGTCTTTATTCCCGAACTGAACAACTGGCCAGACTTTAGACAACCCCAAACCAAAGATAATCCTAAATGTATGTGTTCATGGTGTCATGGTGCCCCTGGGATTGGTTTAGCTAGAGTTGCTACCTTAGACATTCTCGATACCCCAGAAATTCGCCAAGACATAGAAGCAGCCATCACCACTACCCTAAACTATGGACTCTCAGATATCGATCATCTATGCTGTGGCAACATGGGACGAGTAGAATTTCTCTTCACTGCCGGGCGTAAACTAAACCGACCCGAATTAGTAGATGCAGCTATGAAACTTGCTTCACAAGTGGTTGCCCGTGCTGAATACAAAGGACATTATGGCTATGGTCCGATTCTTGATTTTCACCCCGGTTTCTTCCAAGGTGCGGCAGGAATAGGCTACCAATTACTTAGATTGGCTTACCCAGACCAACTACCGTCAGTGCTGCTATGGGAATAACTAGAGGTTACTGAAGTGAGAGGATTGGGGAGAGTGGGGAGTATCACTTCTGACTTCTGACTTCTAACTTCTAACTTCTAACTTCTCAGGGAGGTGTGGGGAGAGATAAAAGTAGGAAAAATAATTACTAAACAACTAATAATGATCGCGCAACAGACTTTGAATATTGATAACTATCAGGACTTACGCAAAGGCACTAACTATATATAGCGTCTTGATGCGATGTTCGATTGAATACTTATCAATAACTCCTGACTCCTTTACCAAAAAATCCTCACTTTTGCAAAGATACGCTTAGGACTTCTATATAGCTTCTTATTTGAAATACAAGCCCAGCATTATAGGTAAAACGATGTTGCTGAATTAAGAGATGAATATAAGTGAGATGGGGAGGATACCCGTCCGAAAATATAAGGGACGGGCAAGATGCCCATTCCACAAAACTATTAAAATCATCTCACATTTATGCAATGCTGCATTAATTATAGGTACAACAGTATGATGACTATTCCCGTTACTCAATCCCAACTATTGACTAAAGAATCAGCCCGAATCACTCGCCCTGAAATCCAGCTACTGCTGTGTTGCACCAGAACTCAGATAGACCCGACGACAGAAAATCGTATTAAGGGGTTATTACAACAAGATATCGACTGGACTTACCTCATCCAGACCTCTATCTGTCACAGTGTCATGCCTCTCCTGTACCGAAGTTTAAATTCTACCTGTCCAGAGGCAGTTTCAAAATCTATCTTGTCTCAGCTTCGGAATTTTTATCATACTAATGCACAGCGTAACCTATTTCTGACGAGTGAGCTAGTCAATTTGTTAAATCTTTTCCAAGACAACGGCATTCCCGCTATCCCTTTTAAGGGACTATCCCTCGCAGTTTCAGCTTACGGCAACTTAGTATTAAGGCAGTTTAGCGACCTCGATATCCTAGTTCATAAACAAGATATAAATAGAGCCAAACAACTTCTGACCTCTCATAAATATCAACTGACCAAAGAACTATTTTGGGAAAGTCACTTTATTAGTGAAGGAGGCAGAGTTAATATAGACCTTCACCAAGCAATTACACCAAAATACTTCTCCTTTCCTGTTGATTTCAATGAGTTGTGGAAACGTCTTCAACCAGTTTCCTTGGTTAATAGAACTATATTTACTTTTTCCTCGGAAGATTCACTTTTAATCCTCTGCGTATATATAGCCAAAGACTGTTGGGACAAGCGGGAACGGCTAATTCAAGTTTGTGATATTGCCGAACTGCTTCGTCATCAAAAAATAGATTGGGAACTACTAATAGAACAAGCGACTAAACTAGGTATTACACGAATAGTATTACTGGGTCTTTTGCTAGCAAATCAACTTTTGGGAACAGCACTTCCAGAAGAAATTTTATCCAAAATACAAGCAGAACCAACGGTTAAATTACTCGCTACTCAGGTATGCGAGTGGCTTTTCCATAAAACTGATTCTCCAAATGTAGGTTTTGAAAGAAAGCTTTTCTACTTGAAAGTTAGAGAACGTCTAGAGGATATCATCCCTCTATTAGATTATTGGATAACCCCAAGTCAAACAGACCGAGATTTTTTTTTATTGCCTAATTCACTCTCTTTTCTTTACTATTTAGTTCGGCAAATTCGATTAGTTGGAAAATACGGATTGAGAATAAGGTGTTGGCAAAAATAGGAATATTTTCTAAGTAACAAATAATCATCATAATCTCCAATCATCAGCCCGTAAAAACCTAACAAAAACAGCTCTACCACAAGCTTCGTTCGTAGACCTAATACTCTTACCATCTACTGCTAACTATTCGGCCTCTTGAATTAAGATTTGCTGTTTAGCCCATTGATTGAATACTTGAGCCAACTCAGCAAAATCAATTCTCGTCATAATTCGCCGAAATGTAGAATTCCGTTGGAAAACTTAAAGGTGATAGCTCTAGTTCTTGATTTAAGGCCTGGTGATGACGACGAGCAAAATTTTCTAATGCACAATAAGAGAAACAACCGCTCATTGTACCCATAATCACTAATAGTAAGACTAACCATAATGGATAACGTCTTCCTCTAGCAGCTCGAAAATCAGGTAACTGGGCTAATATTTGTAACAAGTTCATTTTTATCTAAAGCTCTAAATACTAAATATAGAATAGTTAGCTTCACTAAATACTTGACATTAATCATTGTACTCCTCAATATTTTTCTCTGGCGACAATAAATTAGCCTTGCTCCCAGGAGGGGAAGAAGATCAAGTTTTTTTTCACTGATTATCCGGAATCATATTACAGCCAAGATGTCTGTGTTACCAAATTACATTGGTAAAATAATCGCAAGTGTTGTACCTTCTCCAACTACAGATTCACAAATAATCTCACCACTGTGTTTCTCAACAATAATTTGGTAGGCGATCGCCATTCCTAAACCTGTTCCTTTACCCACTCCTTTAGTGGTAAACCCTTGTTCAAAAATTCGGTCTCTAGTCTCTGGTTTCATTCCCTGACCATTGTCTTCAATTTCAATCTGTATTTGATTTTCATCTAGTTGAGAAGTGCGAATTTTAATTTGATTTGGTTTCTCCTGAATCTCAGCATAAGTTTTACCAAGATTAGCGTCATCAAAAGCATCAATCGCATTTGCCAAAATATTCATAAATACCTGATTTAACTGACCAGGAAAACAGTTAATTTCTGGCACTTCCTCATACTGTTTCATAATTTCTATTGACGGACGTTTATCGTCAGCTTTAGTGCGATGCTTCAGGAGTAATAATGTACTCTCAATCCCATCATGGATATTGAATGCTACTTTATGTTCCTGGTCTTTGCGGGAAAATATTCTCAAACTGCTGCTGATATTTCTCATTTGCTCGACTCCCACATTCATCGACTTGAGAACGTTAGGGAAGTCTGCTCGTAAATATTCCAAATCTATCTCTTTAGCATGATTCGCCAGAACTTCCGTAGAACTATTCTGCTCATACAGAGCCAAATGCTCTAATAAATCAGATAAGTTTTCTTGAGCTATTTGCACATTGCCAGCAATAAACCCCAAAGGATTATTGATTTCATGGGCAATACCAGACATTAAATTACCTAATGCTGACATTTTTTCACTTTGCACCATTTGCAATTGGGTTTTTTGTAACTCTTGAAGAGTTTTTTCTAAAGCTTCAGATTTTTCTCGGAGGGCAGTTTCTGTAGCTTTGAGCTGACTAATATCCCGCATGGTAGTCGAAAAATATTCTGGCACTCCCTCAGCAGATTTGTGAGCAATAATAACTTGAGAAACTAGGATTTCTCGTCCTGTTGAATCTATAACTGCTGTTTCTCCAAACCAAGTTCCATCACGAGTAGCGATAGGAATGCCTTCATTGAAAATGATTTCATTTGCCCACTGGGGATGGTTTTCTGTGAGTTTAAATGAGTTCCCCTCAGAATGTAGTTCTGGTCGTAGTTTTTTAAATTGAGCATTCATCCATAATACCCTGCATTGAGTATCGACAATACCAACATAGTCAGAAGTCATTTCTAAAATAGCAATGAGACGTTTTTGTTCTTGCTCTAGTTGTATGCGCTCGGTAATATCCTCGTAGCTGCCTAACATTCCGTATACTGCTCCATTTTCATCACACAATGGAATTTTGTTTGTGTCTAGCCACCTGATTGTACCATCACTCTGTCTTTGGGTTTCAATAATGTGTAATTCAGGTTGGTTAGATTCCATCACCCGGCGATCGCATTCTCGAAAGAAGTCAGCCTCTTCTTTAGTACAAGGGATGTCGTAATCATTTTTACCAATCAGAGCTTCGGGAGAACTAAAATTTACCATTTTAGCAAGTTTTTGGTTGCATCCTAAAAAAGTCGAGTTTCTATCTTTCCAGAAAACGTATTGGGGAATGGTATCAATAATTTGTCTGAGTAAGTTTTCTGATTTTTTGACTTGTTGTAGTGATAATTCCGATTTCTGATGCAGTTGCGCATTTTTAATAGAGATGGCAGCTTGATTAGAAATAAAGTTGAGCATGAGAATACGCTCTGGGGTAAATACATCACGAGTCAGTTGATTTTGTAAATAGAGAATGCCTATCAATTTTCCCTGATTTAACATTGGTAAACACAAAATACTTTGGGGTTGATTTTGCTGTAGATAGTTATCAATAATTGGTAAGTCGGTGTCAATATTATTAATAACTAATACTTCTCTAGTATTTTTAACATATTGAATGAGTTGAACTGGTAAGTTAGTATTATCTGTGAGGAGTTTGGTACAGAGTTGGGTGCTATCTGTAGTCGCAACAGCTCTGAGATGCCAAACATGATTTTCATCCCTGATGAAAATGAGGCAGCGATCGCCCCCAGAATTTTCCAGAATAATCTGACTTAGTTGATAGAGAAGTTCGTTGAGTTGGATGACTTCAGAAATAGCTTGAGAAGATTTCAAGACGGTGGCTAAATCAAGGGTAGTATTGATAATTGTTTGAGACTGATGATTCAGGAGCTTAGACGAGTGACTTGAAAGTTTAGGTACAGCAATATTTGTCAGAGTATCCCATAATTTAGGAGATTGGGTTCCTGCTTGGAAAATAGGTTGTAGTAATTGGGGATATCGTTTTTCTAAGTCGTCAGTTTTCGCTTTTGCCCCCCAACGAGCGTAGCAATAGTAAGCCTCTTGCATATAGCTTGCTGCAACTTTTTCTTTACCCCAGTTTAGGTAAAATTTGGCTGTTAGTTCATTAGCAAGTGCTTCTTCTTGAAGATATTCGTTTTCTTTGGCTCCAACAATGGCGCGATCGTATAGTTCAATAGCTTCTGATTTTTGATTAAGAACTCGATATCGTTCAGCTTCTACTAAGTTAAATTTATGCAAATAATTCATGGGAGCATGATTTTTCCATATCTTCATCTTTTCCTGATTAGTTTGAACTCTATCAAGAATTGTTTCTTGTTCCGACACAGAAACTTCTGGATAAATTGCTAGTCGTACTAAAGAATCATAAAAATAGAACAGAGAAACCACAACCAATCCAGTTACTCCTCCTAGAGACTCTTCTGCAATTTTGGCATTATTTAATGCTTGAGAGTAATCATTGAATAAATAACTAAGTAAAAGTTTATTAATAAATAGATGATTAATAGTATATAAATCTTGAGCTTGTTGATGGAGAGGTAGCATTTTCTCCTCGTTGTATGCTACCCCAATTAAACTATGCAAATGTTCAGACTTTCCTTGTAAATTTAAAGTAGTTTGTTGGTAAATACAACACCAATTTAAAGCCACTTGCTGCTTAACTCTCCTTAAGGAATCAATATAAACTGTCTGGTCTTTTTCCAAAATATCTAAGTTTTTTCCTAACCAAAAAGAATGAGTCAAATAAATGTAAGCACAATAACCAACATATTCAAAATCTCCAGTTTCCAGTCCAGCAGAATAACCCTCAAGAGCAGGTGATAAAGTTTCTCTAATATGAGCTTGCCAATGAGCTACATGGGCATTAACAACAGTCAATATCTTGGCTTTCAGTTCTTGAGCGTTAAATTTTGATAAAACTTTTAAGGCTAATTTTCCAAATTCGGAACCAGTATCAATATCACCAAAAGAACCAGAAAGAAGTAAGCCATAAATACTGTAACCGTAAGCAGATATTGATGTATTACCCTCTCTCAAGGATAATTTTACCATTTCAAAAGCGATCAATGGAACCATAACTTGATAGCTCTGAAAAGCAGCAGGAAGAGTTTGCATTAAAATTTTCATAGCTGCAACGTTTTCGGGAACGCTCATTATTGGCAAGTCAATCAAATCAGGAATAGATTTCCCCTTCAAATTCTCAACTACTTGGTCAAAACCTTTCTGAATATCAGAAGGTTGTGGTTGCTCTGGAAAGTTAACGCCTAATTCTTGTAGAATTAAACCTGCGATTTTAATTGCTTCTAGCTGTTGACTTTGGACAATGCAAGCAGTTATTTTAATTTCATAAACGGGTACTTTGTCGAGTAAAGTTTGGGTATTTTGGAGAATAATTTCTGTAAATTCCTGCATCTGCTCAAAATTTCCATTTAAGTAAGCAACTTCAGTAACTAAATTATATAATTCCAGAGTTAATTTATATTCACTGTTCCAACTATCTTCACTGAGTAACTCCAACCCAATTAATAAATATTCAATGGCTGCACTGTAAGCAGTTGCCACTTTGGCTTTTTTCCCAGCTATGAAATTTAATTGAGCTAGTTGACATTCCTCTCTGATATCATCAATTAATGATCTACCAATATTTAAGTGATTGATAAAATCAAAAATATATTCTGCTTGTTCCTCTTTGGGAATATTACTTAACAACCCTCGACCTATTTGTAAATGAGTTCTTTGTTTTCGGTCTTCAGGAATCAAAGAATAAGCTGCTTGTTGCACTCTATCGTGCAAAAAACGATAACTCACTGCCACTGTCTGAGTTTGGCTTTCATACCCACTACCCTGAAAAAACTTATAATTTTCAGAAATAGGTACAATCAACCCCTCTTGTAACGCTCCCCAAATATCTGCTGCCACCTCTGCTTCTGGTTTGTCACACACCACCGCTAACGTTTTTAAATTAAACTGATTTCCAATACAAGCTGCTAACTTTAATACTTCCTGTGTTCCTACTACCAATTTTTGCAACCGCCCCGCCACAAACTCCACCACATCATCTGTAATCACTGCATCACGCACCTCCAACAAATTACATTCCCAATATCCTAACTTCAAATTAAACTTAATCAGTTCATCTTCATGCAACCCTTGCAAAAACTGCGTAGTAAAAAATGGGTTGCCTTTGGTTTTTTGATACACTAACTCTGTCAAAGGTTGAGCTAATTTTTGACTACATTTCAAAGTATCTGCTATTAATTGATTGATATGATTAATTGCTAACGGTGGCAAAGTAATTGTAGAAACAACTGCCTGCTCTTCTTTTAATTCTGCTAAAGTTAACATCAATGGATGAGCTGGATACACTTCATTATCTCGATATGCTCCCAACAGTAATAAATATCTAGTTTCTCCACCACTCATTAATACTTTCATCAAATTTAACGATGCTGAATCTGCCCATTGTAAGTCATCTAAAAATATAACTAATGGATGTTCAACACTCGTAAATACACCGATAAATTTTTGAAATAGTAAGTTAAAACGATTTTGAGCAGCATTGCCAGAAAGTTCGGGAACAGGTGGTTGACTACCGATAATATTTTCTAGTTCTGGTACTACCTCAATGATAACTTGAGCGTTATCTCCCAAAGCGTTGAGAATTTCAGTTTTCCAAGTGGTTAATTCTGTATCTGACTCACTCAGTAATTGTTTCATCAAATCTCGGAAAGCTTGCACAAACGCAGAGAACGGAATATTGCGATTAAACTGGTCAAACTTACCTTTGATAAAATATCCATTTTGCCGAACTATAGGTTTATGAACTTCATTAATTACAGCAGTTTTGCCAATCCCAGAAAATCCTGCCACTAGAAGAAGACGGGGAGTGTGGGAGAGGTGGGAGGATGTTTTGACTCGAAGAAACCGGGTTTCTGTTTCTGGGTTCTCTTTTGGTAACTCCCCCCTTTCAAAGGGGGGTTGGGGGGGATTACTAACTCTATCAAAAGCATCCAATAAAGCTTGAACTTCAGGTTCCCGTCCATAGAGTTTTTCAGGAATCATAAAGCGATCGCTCCTATCCCTGTCCCCCAAATCAAATGATATAATTTCTCCTGTAGTTTCTAACTGTTGCCGACATTTCTCTAAATCGTGCTTCAAACCCAAAGCACTCTGATAACGGTCTTCCGCATTTTTCGCCATTAATTTCAGTACAATGTCGATGAGGATTTGAGGTATTTCTACACTCCCCTCCTGGGAGGGGTTAGGGGTGGGTTGACTCTGTAGGGACGTTGGAAACAAAAATGCGAACGTCCCTACTTCCTGTTCCCTAGTCCCTACTTCCTGTTCCCTAGTCCCTACTTGCGGTTCCCTAGTCCCTACTTGCGGTTCCCTAGTCTCTACTTCCTGCTCCCTATTTCCTAATACAGTTGGTGTTTTAGCAATATGACAATGAACTAACTCCATCGGATCGCTGCTTTCAAAAGGCAACTTTCCAGTCAGGAGTTCAAAAAATGTGACACCAAGAGAATAAAAGTCACTGCGATAGTCAATACCTCGATTCATCCGTCCGGTTTGCTCTGGAGAAATGTAAGCTAGAGTTCCTTCCAGAATATTCGGACTAATCAACTGTTGTTGTTCTCTAGGCAGTAGAGTAGAAATGCTAAAGTCAATGAGTTGAACTTGTTTAGTTTGCGGATGGATGAGAATATTACTAGGCTTAATATCTTTGTGAATGACACACTGTTGAGTCAGATATTGGAGAGCTTCTGTCAGTTGAATAGCAATATTGAGGAAATTGCTGAGACTAGGTTCTGATTTTGGCCAATAATCAGACAAAGCGATCGCTCCTGAATCTGGCATGATTAGAGCATAGCTATTGCCATAGCGTTCTAGGGCTAGAGGTTTAACAATAGTTGGATGTTCCAGATGACGAGTAATGATATATTGGTTGCGGAATTGGACTAATTCATGGAAACTGGGGTGAGGATTCCGTAATACTTTGATAATTACTGATTTCTGGTCCCAGTTTCCTTGACCACGATAGACCAGAGTGCGTGTTCCTTGGTATAAATTTTCCCTGACATAGTAGTTGGGAAGGTTAAACATAATATTATTATTCATGGTTTTCATAAAGGTAAGTAGTAAGTAGGGACGTTTTCTGCCCTTGAGCGGACATGAAACGCATTTTTGTTATGCAACGTCCGTACTTGATTTTGGTAAATCTCCAGTTTTTAATAAAATTTCACTTTTATAGTTTTTAGTAAGTCCTGAGTAGGTTGGGTTTTGTAACCCAACAATAAAGGTTTTCTGAATTTACTTGAGTTGGGTTTCGATGCCTCAACCCAACCTACTTTTCTGGGAGGGGTTAGGGGTGGGTTAACTCTGTACGGAATGCAACTCTGTACGGAGGTTGCATGCAACGTCCCTACTCTCTACTAGATTAAATTGGTATATCTATCATAAACCTTGTACCTTTCCCCAATTCCGAAAAACACTGCAATTTGCCTCCATGTTGCTCCGTAACTATTTGATAACAAATAGACAAACCCAATCCAGTACCTTGACCAACTGGTTTGGTAGTAAAGAAAGGGTCAAAAATACGTTGTTGAACATTTTCACTCATTCCCGGT
>NZ_JAYKGW010000208.1:0-17675 GCF_035285525.1 Okeania sp.
CTATTTCTCCAGAAGTAATAGTTAGAAATTTCCTCATCAACCTCCCAGTCGAGTGCTTCACGAAATGAAAAATCCTATCTCTCCAAAAGCAATAGTTAGAAATTTCCCACTAACCTCCCAGTTGGAGTGCTTCACGAAATGAAAAATCCTATTTCTCCAGAAGTAATAATTAGAAATTTCCTCATCAACCTCCCAGTCGAGTGCTTCACGAAATGAAAAATCTTATTTCTCCAGAAGTAATAATTAGAAATTTCCCCATCAACCTCCCAGTCGAGTGCTTCACGAAATGAAAAATCCTATTTCTCCAAAAGCAATAGTTAGAAATTTCCCCATCAACCTCCCAGTTGGAGTGCTTCAGAAAATGAAATTATCTACTTATTCAGAAGTAATAGTCAAAAATTCGACAACTATATCCCCTGAGTCAAAGTACGGAAGAAAGCAAAATACCATCAACAGACTATTTTTCCATAACCCAGGCTAAGTATATATGAGCACACCTTTTCCATTATTCTCACCATACCATATAAAGTGTTTCTTGTCAACTACTTTTTCTTAAAAACCATTATTAGGAGTAGGAAGTCAATTATCCAAACAATTAATTCAAGCCTTCTATGATTGATTTCCGCCCCAAAGTCCCCAAACTCCTCACACTCCCAACACCCTCTATTCCCTATCCTCCAAATTCAAAATAGCAGACATATTTCCATCAGCTAATAAAACCATAAAAATATCATTATTCGCGATAACAACCTTTTCAACTTCAATGTTTTTCACCTCAATATTTGCATCAATTTCTGAAGGCAATTTTATCTGCTGAATATACTTATTAGCCTCATTTTTAGCTCGAATTAATTCTTCATTTAAAGGAAAAGAAAGACGTTCCTCAACTTGCCGAAGTAGAACAGGTTTCAAAAGCGAATCTGCCGTTGATAATAAAGCATTTTTAGTATCAACATCATAATCCAGTTCAACAACTTTTAGATGATTAGAACCTTGATCGTAAAAAATATTACCCCAAAGATATAAAACTCCCTTTGCTCCCTGAAGCAAACTATCTTTATCAGTCTTAAAATCAACCTTAACCAAAATTTTTTCACCCAATGGCGATAAATCAATATCATTAACAATAACCTGCAAATTTTCATCAATAGAAAAAGACTTACCCCTGACTTCAGATTGAATAGTATTATTCAACTCATCAAGAGAAACTTGTACAGGTAAATTAATTAAAAACTTATCCATTATTTGTTTCTGAATAGTCAGATTAGGCAACGGCTTAAAATTAATAGAAGAAACTTCTTTACAAATACAAGTATCCACAAACATCTTAATTCCAATACCAGATTGAACATTTTTACCATCACTCAAATCAAACTCCTGAAAACTAACACTTTGCGGTTCAGTTTTAATCCAAATGGAAGGGTCTTTACTAACTTGTTCTGACAAATGCAAATTATTCCATTGTTTCGTTACTTCTGCTTTTAGATTTAACTCATTAACAAGTTCAGCAATTAATTTAGGCTTCTCTTTATTAATAACTATATCCACCTGTTTTTGGAGAATACGAGCAATATTAATAGTGCCAATATTTTTAATTGGTACTTCTGCCTTAGTCAAATTAGTCGATACATTTAGATTCGGTTTAATATTCCATTCATTATCTATTCCTAAAGAAATGTCGCCAAAAATTGTACCTACAATATTTGTCTGCGCACTAACTGGAATTTTAGTCAAACGTAAATCAATTTTACCTTTAACTTTAGCAGTTCCTGATACTGGAATTGAAAAAGTTATCAAATTATTTCGAGTACCAATACTTAAATTTTGGCGATTAATTTCGTAGGTAAGATTATCATTAGAGAGTAAATCTGTCAGGTCAGTTTCTGTACCCACAAATGTCAGAGGAATATTTAGATTTAAAGCTTTTTCAATATTAGCCAAAGGAATTTTTATAGGTAGATTTAATATACTTTCAGTTCGTTCAAATTGAAATGTATTTGTTGGTGTAAATTCCGGTACTTTCGGTTGAATATCTGTTTCCTTAAAATCCGCTCTTGAAGAAGAAAAAATAATAATAGTTAGCACAGATATAATTAAAATTAAAAATTTGATGATTCCTGGAATAGAGAATATTTTCATTAACTTTATTTACTTCAAATTGAAATTATGAACTTATGCTTAAATTTAGGGTATAGAGTGAGATATCTAGATGTTTATAACAATGAGCGCTCGAATATTTATATACTATAGCAATCCTAAATAGATAGCAATCCTAAAGAGGCTTTAACAAACCAAAAATTATAAATATATTCTGAAACTTTTACCCATTCCTGATTGGCTATTCTCGAAAAGTAGCAAGATTTTTGACTAAAATTCAATAGGATTGCTATATAGCATTTTTACATGAGATATAAATCTAGATTAAGGTTTGATTTAATAAAAAATACTGTCTTGAGTAGCTAAAAATATTTGTTAAAAACTATTATTTAATACTATTTTTTCTTCTTTATTGTTCTCTGTTCCTTGTTGCCTTTTTTAGAGAACTCGGTTTCCGCGTTTAAAATGAAAATGCTATACTATATTTTCAGTATTTGAAACTCAAAAAGCTCGTGTTTTGAGGAGACAATATTTAATAAGCTGTTAAGCATTTAAACAGCATATTTATTATATCCCAAGTCAAGAATAAAACTTTTATCACTTCTCACCTATGATATCATTTGTGTAAAAGTTGGAGAAATATCTACCGCCATACATATAAGGTTTTTTTCTTCTCTTAAAGCTTCTTCCTCCTTCCTCCTTCCTTCTTCCTCCTTCCTCCTTCCTCCTTCCTCCTTCCTCCTTCCTCCTTCCTTCTTCCTCCTTCCTCCTTCCTCCTTCCTCCTCTTCTCTATTTAAAATAAACATATTTTCTCAAAACTTTAGCCAACGCATCATCATTCTCCCGCAAACCTTCATAAAAAAATAAAACCTCTCCCTGAATACCTAAAAAACGATTATAAGCGATCGCTGCCAACAAATAATCCTCACTAATCCGATATGAACCAACTTTAATTAAAATTCCTGGAAATACCTTACTCAAATGGTTTCCAGTTAACTGCTGTTTCGCTAACTGTTGCGCAATAGTTTTGTAACTACAAAAATCGCGACGATAAAGTTGAGGATGAATAATATCAACAATTTTTCGCTGCATCCAAGTCGGATAGTCTTGCAGATATTCATTGAAACCCCACTTATAAAAACTAGGTGTCATCGAAACCAAAACATTAGGTTTCACTGCTTTTACTTCTCGATATAAACGAGCCAAAAAATTTGTTAAAATATCAGCTCGCCATTGCAACCATTTCTGATGTTTATGATTTTGGGGAGGATGACAAGAAAACTGCTGACGATAACGCGCTATCGTTTTCCCATCATAACCACCTTCTGAAGGAAATGCTGGCATTCTGTCATCTCCCTGAATACCATCAACATCATAATTTTTTACAACTTCCAAAACCAGAGCCAGCAAAAAATTCTGTACTTCCTCATCCAAAGCATTCATCCATGCAAAGCCATTTTTCACCAATAAACTTCCTTTGCGGTCAGTCGCTCTCCATTCTGGTTTTTTACTCAACAGGAATCCACCATTTTGTTTGTAGGCACTAACAAACCCATATTCAAACCAAGGAATAACCTTCAAACCTACTCCCTTTGCTGCCGTGATGACTTCTCCCAGAGGATCGCGACCTTCGTATACAGGGTTGATCTCTCGACCAAAAGTTGTTGCCATCAGTTGACTGGGGTAGAGAGTAAATCCTCTATTCCAAACCACAGGAAATACAACATTAAACCCCGTTTCTATCAGAAAACCCATTGCTTCAATAATTTTTTCTCTAGAATGAAAAACTTGACTATCAACATTTGTTAACCAGATACCGCGCAATTTCATAATTATTTAAAGACTATTAATTATTTGATTTTGCTGTTAATTAAAGTAACAGTAATTAATACAAAAATTGACATTTAATTAGACTTTGCTGATTAAATCATTAAACACTATTCAATCAATATTTTAGCCTTTTTAGGTTGGGAAAAAGTACCATATTTTTGACCCTTAAGACTACTCAAATTAGTATTTAGGCAAGATAGAAGCATAAAAGTAAAGGGATAATTTTTCTGATTGATCCGGAACCGTGTATATCCTTTATAATTACTTCAATTTATCCACTTCCTACTCCCTACTCCCTACTTCCTACTCCCTGGCTTTTACCTTAATTATTCTTAATGTAAATTCTCATCCATTCATTTTAAACTATATAAATGGCCAGTTAATTTTTCAATTTCTGTATAAATTGATTCGGCCAAAAGTATAGTTTAGTATTAGTAAAGGAAATTTAACATGAGTGTAAACCTAGCAACTCAATTGCGTGAAGGAACCAAAAAAGCTCATACCGCGGCAGAAAATGTAGGTTTTATCAAGTGTTTTTTAAAAGGAACTGTAGAAAAAACTTCCTATCGGACTTTAGTTAAGAATCTTTACTTTGTTTATTCTGCAATAGAAGAAGAGATGGAACGCCACCAGAAACATCCAATCATTTCCCAAATTTACTTTAAAGAACTAAATCGTAAGCAAAGCTTAGAGAAAGATTTACAGTTTTATTATGGTAAAAATTGGCAAGAGCAAGTAGCTCCTTCTGCCGCAGGTGAAGCTTATGTAAAGAGAATTAAGGAAATTTCTGAAACAGAACCAGAATTATTAGTAGCTCATTCCTATACTCGTTACTTAGGAGATTTATCTGGTGGCCAAATCCTCAAGAAAATTGCTCAAAGAGGCATGAATCTAACTGAAGGAGAAGGTACTGCTTTCTATGAATTTGCAGAAATTTCTGATGAGAAAGAATTCAAAAATAACTTTCGTCAGGCCATGAATGATTTACCCATCGATCAGGCAACAGCAGATAGAATTGTAGAAGAAGCAAATGCTGCTTTTGGCATGAACATGAAAATGTTTTATGAATTAGAAGGTAATTTGATTAAGGCAATTGGTATTTTACTATTTAATACTCTAACTAGAAAGCGTGCTGTTGGTAGTACAGAATTGGCTACTGCTGCTGAATAAATAATGTGGTAGTTCTGTATAGTCAGGACTTACGCACGCGCGACCAAGAAACTGGGTTGATTGCTGTGATATTGTTGTTTAAACCACGAAATTTCGGCCAAGAAACCCGGTTTCTGCCTTGAATTATCAAAAATCCCTTGCTATAATAGTATGTTCTGTGATAATTGTCCTACCAGTTAAACTGATAGAGTAATGATAAGAAAAATAGGATAATTTTAATATGACAACTATTAAAATTCTTGTAGTTGATGATGATCCAGCAATTAGAAACTTAGTTTATCGTTATTTAAGTCAACAAAACTATGAAGTAAAGTCTGCACAAGACGGTCAGACAGCTTTAAATTTATTTAAGGAATTTCAACCAGATTTAGTTGTATTAGATATTAATCTACCTGACACTACTGGGTTTAAACTTTGCCAGGAAATGCAAAGTTATAATGATGTGTTTGTACTGATGTTGACCAGTTTAGGGGACGAAGCAGATAAAGTCAAAGGTTTTGGCTTAGGTGCTGACGATTATATCACAAAACCATTTGGTATAGAAGAACTTGGTGCCCGTATTAGAGCAATCTTAAAGCGTCAAAAACTACCTTCTCAAAAAAAATCCGATCAACTCATATTCGGAGACTTAGTGATAGATTGTATTACTAGAGAAGTGAAATTTAAGAATAAAATTATTCCTCTAACTCATATACAATTTAGTATATTGTCTTGTATGGCTGCTAGACCTGGCTATGCTTGGAAACGCTCGGAACTATTTGATGAAGTATGGGATGGTGAGGGGGATAGAAGTCCAAAGTGTTCTGATGTACACGTTGGTCAGATTCGCAAAAAGCTGAAAGAATCTGGCTGTGATTTTGAGTACATTACCACTGTTTGGAAAGTAGGTTATAAGTTTGAAACTCCAGCAGGAAATGATTCTATTTAATTTTCCCAGGTAAAACTTGTTGATAAACCTTTGCCCAATTTTCTTTTTCCACAGCAGGAGCAAGTTGTTCTAGAACTTTTTTCCTAGCAGATTTTCCTAAATCTTGTCGTAACTGGGGCGATCGCTGTAACTGACGCAAAGCTACAACTAATTCTTCACTAGAACCAGGGTTTACTACTAAACCATCAACACCATCTATCAAAATTTCACCAATAGCATCAACATTCGCTCCTACTATAGCTCGACTAGCTAACATTGCTTCTAATAGAGCATTAGGACAACCATCATTCAAAGAAGGAATCATAAAAACATCCATGTAAGGCAAATATTTGATCGCCTCAGTACGACTTAACATTCCTGTGACAATTATACGGTCATTAATTCTACTATTCTGAAGTTCTGTGTGCCAATATTCCTGTTCTCCTGTTACAAAATCACCTACTAATAATAATGTTAATTCAACATTTTCTGCGGTAAGTTGAGAGCAAGCATCTAATACATATTCTAAACCTTTTTTATTCCGGAATCTACCTACAGAACCAACAACCATTCCCCGGCAATTTTTTACCAGTTCTGGAGTAGCAAAATTATCGAAATCTACTGGTCGAATAGAGTTCCCAAAAACTGATGATTTTGCTTCTAAATTAGGTACTAACATTCTAGCTCGTTTGCATAAATCTTGACTAACAAAAGTTAACCAAGATGCTTTTTCTAAAGTCCAACATAATTGAGCGTGTTGTTGGGGATCAAAAATATGTTTATGGAGGTCACTACCACGAATACTATTAATTACAGGTAGGTCATTTTCCAGAGCTAATAATGTTGTTAAAAAACCAGTTTCTTTAATAAAAAAAGAATGAAGTAAATCAAACTTAAAATGTTGATGGAGCTGTTGGAGTTGAAAATATATTTCACTCCGAAAATCCATAATTGTGTATGATTTTATTTGACGAATTGCTGCTTTTAAACGATGTATTAAAATGCCGTCTTTTTCTTTTGTTTTACAATCAGAACGTTGGAGAGTTTTTAGATTTTTTGGGAAATAAAAAACAGCTACATGAACTTCATAATTTAACTCTAATAACATTCGAGAAATGCGGTATACTGATTCACCTACCCCACCAATATCAGGTGGAAATTCTAAAGTAGTTAAACAAACTTTCTTTTTCATAATTAAAGGAAGAAGGAAGAAGGAAGAGAAAAGTTCAAAGGGAAAAGGTTTTTTTGTTCGCGGAGCGCGAAACGGAGTTCTATCAATGATTATCAGGATATGATATAATATCAAACCCAGTAGTATCGGTAAAATTCCTTCTCCGTAGGGGTTTGGTCTCCAATTTTTCGGGAACCGTACCCTCTAGAAAATAGGAGTTTTCACTCTTTTGTGATATCCCATCAAGAACTACTAAATGAAGTGCATTCTTTTTTGAAAGTGGTATAAGAAGTTAACCCCCCCCGCTCCTCCCCAAAAAAATCCTTAACTAAACTGTATTTATCTATAGACTTATCTATTTTTATTCCTCCTTCTTCCTTTTTGATTCTGCCTTCTTTTTTATGCAATAACTTGTCAATCAAATCAACAATTCGAGGTAGTGCATCTAAGTCTAAGTTAAATAATTTAGATTGATTTTTATCAGCATTGCTTAGTTGTTTTACAACTGCTGAAATCAAATTTTTTGGATTTAATAAATCTGGATGAATAGTTTTAATTAAACCTAATTTATCCATAAATTCAGCACGAATTAACTGCTCTTTAACTGGCTTAACTCTTGGTACAATAACTGCTGGTTTTTCTAAAGATAAAATTTCACAAATTGTATTATATCCACCCATAGAAACAATAGCATCAGCAGCATTAATATAACTTGTTAACTCATCAGTAAATTCAATGAATTTCAGATGAGAATACTGTTTTGCTTTTCTATAAAGTGCTTGTTGTTTTTCCTGTGTCATTTCCGGACCAAAAGTAATTAAACTCCTAATTTTATACTCTTTTGGTAAATGATTTAATCCAGAAATATAATTATCAATTAAATGATAACCATCAGCACCACCCCCTGGAGTTACTAACACAAACTGTTCCTCAGAATTAAGATTTAATTCTTGTCGTATTTCCTGCCTATTTTTTCCTTCAGCTCTACGACGAATATAGCCACAATGTTTGACTTTTCCTGAAATTGTAGGCGGAAATTTATATTCTTTAATAATGTCAAATATTTCCTGCATACCCACTACCCAAACTTGGTCATAAAACAGTTCAATTCCTTCATAATATCCCTTAGTTTTCCATTCTGGGATTATTTTTTCAGGAGAATCAAGTATATCTCTAAGTAATAGCACCACTTTAGAAGAATAATCATAAATTTTAATTTGCTCCAAAGTATCTCTCAATTCTTCTTGCAAACCAAAAGGTTTTTTATCTACTAAAATAATATCTGGTTTGAAATTTATTGCTGTCACCTTAATTAAATCAGAACGCAGTTTAAGCATTTCTTCTTTTTCCATTTCCAGATATTTAACAGCAAGTTCCCCAAGTTCATTTCTAGCAATACATGGAAGTTTAATATAATCAAGTCCTTTTGGCATCCGAAAACAATGTACCACTGGGGAACTACATACAAGCAATATTGATAATTTAGGAATTTCTTCTAGTAAATATTGGCAAATAGTTAGCATTCTGCTTATGTTTCCTAAACCATAAGTATCATGGGAATAAACCATTATTTTCATTGATACTTACCTCATTTTTGTGTTGAAGGTTGAATGCTTTTTTCCAATTGTGACTTGATTTTATAAACATAACAATATTACTGGAAATAATATAATAGCCAACAAGGAGAAAAGTTCCATACAACCTCCCACAAAAATACTTTTTGACCACAGCACTTATCCAACGATGCTCATTGTATAGCACTACGCATTTAGGATATTTATAAATACTAAAACTTAGTCAGGAATTACTTCTGAGTTTAGCTATACTGACAATTCTCTCCCAACTTTTGCCAAAAATCTCATAAAATATTTTGGGGGTATATCCAAGCTAAGTCCCCCAGGTTATTTGTTTACAGGACTTACCCAAAGGTACTATATATACGGTGCCTTACTAAGTACGCTAACGCACCCTACCAATAGCTTTCATGCGTAAGTCCTATGTTTATTTAGTTAAAGAAAAATTTTTCTATTCAACAGTATGTCCAGCAGCAGTAATTACCTGCTTCATGGACTCTTCAGATGCTTTGGTTTCTACGGTAACTATCTTTTGCTCCATATCTACTTGGACATCAGCCCCAGAATCCTGATTTTTGATTGCTTTAGTAATAGTATCTGCACATCCATCGCAGACAATAGATGGAACTTTTAATTGCATTGCCATATTAAAAATTAGTAAGCTTATAACAACATTTTTAATGAGTATAACAGGATTTAGCACTTTCTGATATAAGAATTAAGAATTAGATAAAATGTGGATAATTACTATATCCAAGTCATTTTCTTCTAACTCTTAACTACTCCCTACTCCCTACAAAGGGCAAAAAGACTTTTTTATTAATTAGAATCCCTGATGATATTTCAGGGAAACAATTACTCGAAAGAAAAATTATTAGGAACAGGTATAAATAAAGAGTGAATATTTAAACGATGACAAATATCGGTAGAGTGATAGATGAAATTTATAATTTAGGGTTAACAAATTTATTTATAGAAGAGGATGGATAAATGAACTTGAATTTGATAGTTTCTTAAATAGAGCGATCGCCCCAATCAAATTAAAAGTCTGTCAAGAGGAAATTAAATAGTTTAGAAAATCCTGGAATTTGTGTAAGATAAAATTATTCTAATCTATCAAGGAAATATGTCATTTCAGAAGCAAATATTATTACTATATAACCAGGAAAACCCAGTGGAAAACCCTGTATGAGAGGTATGAGAATAACTGTTGATGACCTACTTTCTTATCTAGCCACTGGAATGACTTATGAAGAATTATTAAAAGATTTTCCCTATTTAAAAAACAGGATATTTTGGCTTGTCTAAACTATACTTCTGAACGAGAAAAACAAACTTTAATAGTAACTAAATGAAACTTTTATTCGATCATAATTTATCCCCTCGTTTAGTTTCCCATTTAGCTGATATTTATCCATAGTCTAGTCATCTTTCAAGGGGATGAAAAAAAATTCAATTTAGTATTTTAAGCATAGGAAGTCAGCTAGAGATACTATTAACTGTTAGCGCAGCTCCGACCCAGGAGGGTAACTGACAAGTGAAATGACCTTCTCGGTATGATGATATTGTAGCCTTGAGTCAAGATGTCAGTAATTCAGTTTTAGTTCTATATTAAAAGAGAAAGTAAAGAAGTAAAAATGTCATTAAATTCAATATAAACTACAATTCTTGAAACTGCCAACGATTAAAATATCCTAGAATTTTTGTATCATAAAATTATCCTAGTCAAAAATAAACTATGATGGAAACTCAAATTAATTTAACCCCACAAAACCAACAAGCTCTGATAGAAATTTGTCAGATTACAGGCAAATCTAAACAATAATTAATTACGTCTACTATTCAAGACCTAATTAAAAATTACCAACATAAAAAAACCCTTAGATTTAATGCAGCAAGCAAAAAGAATATGGCAAGATCGAGAAGATATTCCTAACTTAGAATAATTCAGAAAAGAATTTAATCGTGAGTGGGAAAAATGAACCAAAAATTATTAATAGATACAGATGTTTTAATTGACTATTTGCGTTCCAACTCACAAGCTGTAAACTTTCTAGAAAGTCTTACCCAATTACTATTCATTTCTAGTATGACTGTCGCTGAACTTTATACAGGAGTGCGCGAAGAAAAAGTAAAGAACCTCTTTAGTTCTATATTAAAAGAGAAAGTCAGGAAGTCAAAATGTCATTAAATTTAACAGAAACTACAATCTTTGAAGCTGCCAACTATTAGAAAATCCTGGAATTTTTGTATAATAAAATTATCCTAATCAAAAATAAATTGTGATGGAAACTAAAATTAATTTAACCCAACAAAATCAACAATATCTGATAGAAATTTGTCACATTACAGGCAAATCTCAACAAGAATTAATTACGTCTCTTCAGCTAAAGGGAGAGTGACTGCTCGACTTTGACAATTTAACTGTCCAAAAAGAATAGAAGAACATCAATTATTAATTGAAAAAGATGAGATGCTAACTCTTGAGCAACAGAACATCTAGAACTATGCAATTATAAAATCTGCGGTTATTCAGATGAATTTGTGTAAAATAAAATTATCCTAATCCTGAATTAAAAATGAGAGAGGCAAAATGTCATTAAATTCAACAGAATCCAAAATCCTGGAAACAGCCAAATAAAAGTTAGTAAATCTTTCTCCAGAACAACTACAAATAGCCCTATATTTCTTGACTTACCTCCAAGAAAAAGATTAAACAGATTCCCGTTATTTAATAAAATTACCATTAGAAAAAAGACGAGAAATTTTAGCAAAGCAAGCCGAAAAAATGTTATAATATTATCAGCAAGACAGAGAATGACAAGAATTAGAAACCTGGGATGAATTAGATCAGCAATAATAATTTACCCAAATGGGGAGAAATTTGGTTAACAAATTTTGACCCAACAGTTGGAGCAGAAACTAAAAAAATTCGTCCGACTATTATTATTAGTTCTGATGGTATTGACAGATTACCAATTAAATTAATTGCACCGATAACTGATTGGAAAAATTCTTTGGAAAATGATAGTTGGCATATTAAAATAGAACCAAATTTAGCAAATAATCTAACCAAGGTTTCTACTGTCGATATATTGCAAATCAGAGGAATAGATTTGCAAAAATTAGTCAAAAAAATTGATATTTGTTCAGGTAAAATTATGAAGAAAATATCGATAGGTATTGCTTTATTGGTAGAATATGATAGTTAAATTTTACCTAAGATATTTCTAGTATTTTGTAGGTTGGGTTTACCTGAAGGAAACCCAACAATCAGCTTCTATCTCTAGCAGAAAGTTTTGACCTAAAATCAAAAGTATTAGGAAAAAGAAGCGATCGCCTTTTTCACAGAATAATTATAGTATAGAGTTTTAGACTCTCCTGGTTTCGCAACAGAACATTAACTCTCAATTAATTATAACTAAAAACAGAATTGAAATATCGCCCCCTTTGGCAGAATTTAACAGAAGTAATAGAAAAACCAGATGTTAACTCTTGAGCAACACAAAATCCAAAACTATGCAATTATAAAATCTCCAGTTATGGGAATGAAGAAGATAAATTTTATGAACAAATTATCTTGCCTCAATCCCTATCTGCTGAGTTAGTTAGCAACTCAATATTCCTTGCGTAAATCCTATTTTTTATTCAACTTCAACTATAAAGATTAGCAACATATTCTCCATAACCATTGTAAAGTAAAGTCGGGCGTTTTTCCCAAGACCAATTATTACCTTCAGCAACAATTCTTTCAGTTGCTTGTGACCATCGAGGATGAGGAACTTCAGGATTAACATTAGCTTCAAAACCATATTCATTAGGTATCAAAGTATTCCAAAAAGTTGCAGGTCTTTTCTCTACAAACTCAATTTTTACTATTGATTTTGCACCCTTAAAACCATACTTCCAAGGAATAACCTGTCTTAGAGGCGCACCATTTTGTTTTGGCAATAATTTACCATACATTCCCATCGCAAAAAAAGCTAATTCATTAGCCATTTCATCTATTCTTAAACCTTCTGTATAAGGCCAAGGATAACCATTCGCCCAAAAACCAGGACCTTTAGTAATTTTAGGGTCATAAAAAGATGTAAAACGAACATATTTAGCTTTAGATGTTGGTTCTACATCTGCCATTAATAACTTCATGGGAAAACCAAGCCAAGGTACTACCATCGCCCATGCTTCAACACAACGAAACCGATATACTCTTTCCTCTAAAGGAAACTTTTTTTGTAGTTCATCTATGTCATAAATACGAGAATTTTTCACCAAACCTGTAACTTCAACTTGCCAATTTTCAGTTGGTAAAGCTTGAGCATTTTCCCAAATAGATTTAGTACCGCCAAACTCATAGAAATTGTTATATTTTGTGGCTAGTATTTCATCAGTTATTGGCCGGTCAACTTGAGCAAAATTAGGATTAGGTGTAAATTTATCAATAGTTGGTAAAGTTACTGCATTAGAAATTAAAGATGTTTTTGAATCCTGAGCACAACTGGTCAGAGAAGATAAAGCAGTAGCACTCAAACCAGCACCAATTAAATTTTTCATAAACCGACGGCGGTTTAAATAAACGTTTTCTGAAGTAATTTCTCTTTCAGGAATTTCCCAAAATTTTTTGATTCGGATTAGTAGCATAATTAATTGTTATTATAAAGTCAACATTTAGCTATCAGCTATTGTTTTTGGTATTAGATTTAAAGCCTTCCTTTAATACTATACTTTATAAACATCTCTACTTGACATAAAATTTGATAATAGATATTTTTAAAAGCAGAATTTTATTGTTGAATGCGCAGTTACAACCCAGAAAGCTAGCTGAGGTGCTAATAGCTGAATGCTTAGATTATAAAGTTAAACTGGAATATCAAAAAATGATCTATTTTTTACCGACATAATTAAACAATTAAATAATTCGCGCTTTGAAGCCTCCCCTTGGATAGGGAAAAAAAATAAATCTTTTCCTTAAGCGCCAATCCTCTCACTTTTAGGGAGAGGTAATTATCCATTATCCATTATTAATTAATGACCTAGTTTACAATAAAATAGAAATTTTTTACTGTCAGTAAAGGTAAGCATTTAGTCGTCAGTAATCAGCAAATATTCTAGGTCAGATGGGAGAAAAAGTTTTATTTATATTCTTTAATAAAAGAATATGCAAAATTTAATCTTACTACAAAAGTTCAAAAATTGGCTTGATCTTCGTCAAAGATGAGGTTTTATTACTAAAAAAAATCTGGTTCAAAGCCTTCCCTTTTAAGAGGATGAAAAAGCGGTCGTTTCGGCGCTTGAGCCGACATGAAAAGTGGAGCTTCCCGGAGGGTGAAATGGATAGATTCCCTAACCATATCCAATCGACCAAGAGAAATATTTAACTTCAGTATTTCAAGCCTCCAAGTTTAGTCAGAAGTTCACTCTCTACTGATAATTGATAACTGAAATAACTGTTTGCGCAACATTCCGCAGGAAATGCTTAAAAATTTTCAAAATACATAAAAAACCATAAAATTCCTATCCCTGTTCTCTGTCACCTAATTTTTATAATTTTTATTCACAACCACAATCTAACTCTTGATTTAATTATTACTCTGCTGATTAAATTTTAAACTCTCTATAAATAACAGTAAGTGCCTTTTTAGGTCAGAAAAAACTATCTGGTTTTCAGCTTTTAATGCAAGGTTCCCGAAAAATCAACAAGTTACCATTTTAGGCACATCTTTGGGCAAAAAAAATTACTCCCCTACTCCTCTACTCCTCTACTCCTAAAAAAAGACTTTTTCAGTAAACCTTAATCAACAATTTCATAACAAATATTTGTACTTAAAATCTAAAAAACATTATCATAGAAAAAAATATGCTAATTGATTGCTGATTATGAATCATCGCATCAATCCTCACAACCAAAATCCAGAAGATAATGGCAAGCAAATTGTCAATCAAAATGAGACAATAGGGAATCATATCAATTGTCCACCTATACTCAAAGAACGCTACCAGACCATCAAACCTTTAGGTGAAAGTGTCTGGAGCCATACATTTCTTGCCATTGACCAAGACAAACCTTCTAAACCACCTTGTATTATTAAAGAGTTTGTTAGCTTAGACGACAGAAAAGATCTAATTTTTCAGGGTCAAGAAACTATGCCCATATTTAGCTGTGACCCAGTACAGCTAGATAAAATAGGTAAACATCCCCAAATTCCAGAGCTATTAGCATCTATAGAACATGATGGCCATCGTTATTTAGTCCAAGAATATATTGAAGGCCGGAATTTGGCCACAGAACTCATAGAAAATGGTGTCTTTCGGGAAAATAGAATTTGGCAAATATTGAATCAGTTATTGCCTGTACTAGAATTTATCCATGACCATCACCTGATTCATGGAGATATTAAACCAGAAAATATTATTTCTCGGACAAAACCAGGCACAACTATTCCAGAATTTGTATTAGTTGATTTTGGTGTCACCATTTCTGCTCATGGAGACTTGTTATCAATAGGTAGTATCAATGGTTCTGCTGAATATGCTGCCCCTGAACAAACACAAGGGAAAGTCTACCCCAAGAGCGACATATATAGTTTAGGTACAACTTGTCTGCATCTATTAACAATGGTTTCACCATTTGAACTATTTGATATCAAAGCAGATAAGTGGGTGTGGCGAGACTATTTAAAATATCCTATCAGTCGTCACCTTGGTCGCATCCTAGATAAAATGGTACAACGAGACCATCGTCAACGGTATCAGTCGGCAGCAGAAATTATTAAAGATATCAAACAAGGACCCACACCAGTGGATGTTATCCTGGAGAAAAACAAGTGGAATGTAACAGTTTGGGGAACAGCAGCGATCGCTCTATTATCATTAGTGATTAGTTCTCGTACACTACCTCCCAGAGAGCAGCCATCATTTTCTTCATCCTCTGAAAATATTACTCTCCCTAAATTAAAATCAGATTCATATCAACCTAAAAGAGATGAATACACAACTAAACTCCCCCAACTACCACCATCAACAGGAATACTAGACCAACTTTCCCCACTAGAGACTTTAGCCACAACTTCAGGTCCAGTTTGGTCGATAGCAACCAGTCCTGATGGTCGTATTGTTGCCAGTGGCAGTACAAATGGGAACATTCAACTGTTACATCTCAAAAGTGGCAACAACTTAGGTACATTATCAGGACATGATGGACCTATATGGTCTGTTGCGATTACCCCAGACAGTCGCACTGTAGTGAGTGGTAGCAGTGATAGTACAATCAAAATTTGGGATATTTACACTGGTAGATTAAAAAATACCTTGTATGGTCATCTGAAAGATGTTTTCTCTATAGCAGTTAGTCCTGATGGCAATACGATCGCTAGTGTCAGTAAAGATAAAACTATTAAAATTTGGGATATTAATACTGGCTTACTATTGTATAGTCTTGATGGGCATTCAGATGAAGTGCAGTCTGTTGTTTTCAGTCCTGATGGTCGCACGTTAGCTACTGGTAGTAATGATGGTACTGTCAAAATATGGAATTGGCATTATGGTAAACTATTACGGACATTTAAGGCTCATAGTGAACCTGTATGGTCTGTTGCTATTAGTCCTGATGGTAAGACTTTAGCAAGTGGTAGTTGGGATAATACGATCAAACTTTGGGATTTAGATACTTATAGTCGCCGACAGATAGTTAGGCGTCCTGAACATACATTAAGAGGTCATGGAGAAAAAGTGCAATCTCTAGAGTTTAGCCCTGATGGTAACACCTTGGCAAGTGGAGATTTTGGAGGTACGATTAAACTCTGGCAAATTGATACAGGTGATTTAATAGGAACTCTTAAAGGACATTCTGCTTGGGTGAATTTAACTTTTGATCCTCAAGGTCAAACTTTAATTAGTGGCAGTTTTGATGACACTATCAAGCTGTGGCGCTTTTCTCCTTGGATGTTCTAAAAATCACTGGTTAAAGATTCAGAGCTGACCCCTGTAACACACCCTTCAAGGCTGTAACAACCTGGAAGGTTGTGTCACCACTCATTACTACTAAGAAAGTTTTTTTAATCAAAATCTTATTCATAAATAATCCAATGAAACTAAAAATATTAATCACAACTTTGTTAGTTTCAGTAGCTTTTACCACTCCTGTAGTCGCATACACAAAGGAACATTTAAGAACTTTGAAACGCTCAAAAAAATGTCTTTACTGTAACCTTTCTAACGCAAATTTTAGTAATAAATCTCAGAAGTATCAAAAAATAAACGTAACTGGTTCGATATTACATAATGCTGACTTCTCTAATACAAATCTTAAACAAGCCAATTTTACTAATACAGATTTAACCGGAGCCAAATTTGATAGTGCTAACTTACAAAAAGCTAACTTAGAGAGGTCTATTCTCAAATCAACTAATTTTTGGGGAGCAAATCTACAAAAGGCTAATTTACGGGGTGCTGATTTAACCAATGCTGTTTTATGGGATGCTGATTTAAGAGGGGCAGATTTACAGGACAGTAACATTAGTAATGCCAGTTTTATTGATGCCAAATTAGAAGGTGCAATTTTGCCTGATGGTACTATATATACAAATAATTAGGGCTTGCTGAAAAAGTCTGAGTGGCAGGGGTAGAAGCCAGAATCCAGCAATCCAGCAATCCGTATGGGAATGAGAATCATAGAAGAAGTAGTCAGAAGAATCATCAGAGTGATTTTCTACCCTTATGTTCCCGAAAATCCTAGAATGCTTGATTTTTCGGGAACCGTACCATTACCACCTAAAAGCTGGTACTTTATTAGTACCTGAAAAGGGCTTTGTTGCATGAATGTTGCGATCGCAACTTCTCTTCTGGGAAGAAGTTAATTGGTGAATTAGAATTCTACTTTGTAACTTTCTGGCTGACAATTCTGTATCATACGATTAAGTATGGCAC
>NZ_JAYKGW010000209.1:0-45263 GCF_035285525.1 Okeania sp.
GAAAAAGTAAGAAGGAAAAAGTAAGAAGGAAAAAGTAAGAAGGAAAAAGTAAGAAGGAAAAAGTAAGAAGGAAAAAGTAAGAAGGAAAAAGTAAGAAGGAAAAAGTAAGAAGGAAAAAGTAAGAAGAAAAAAGTAAGAAGAAAAAAGGACTTTAGAAATAATTTCTTGATAAATGATAGATTTTTTTACATAGCATTTCTCAAGCTCGTGAGGTAAAGTTATCTTTGTTTTCCCTGTATCCTAAATAGGTTGTAAAATTTAATGGTGTGGGTTTGGTATCCAAACCGATCTAAAAACTATAAAATTTATGATATTTCCAGATTTCTCCCAATTTTCCCAACTAGCAAAACAAGGTAATTTTATTCCTGTGTTTCAAGAATGGGTAGCAGACCTTGATACTCCTGTATCTGCTTGGTATCGGGTTTGCGCTGCTCAACCCTACAATTTTTTACTAGAATCAGTTGAAGGTGGGGAAAAAATCGGACGTTATAGTTTTCTTGGTTGCGATCCATTGTGGATATTGGTAGCAAGAGGGAACCAAACTACCCAAACTTACCGGGATGGCACAGTTAAAACTTTTGAGGGCGACCCTTTTGAGATTCTAGATAAATGTATTAAACCATATCATCCTGTAAAATTACCCCAACTACCTCCTAATATTGGTGGTTTATTTGGGTATTGGGGTTATGAACTAATTAAGTGGATCGAACCTCGTGTTAATGTTTATCCAGCTACCGAAAATGATTTGCCTGATGGTTTGTGGATGCAGGTAGATAATTTGTTGATTTTTGACCAGGTGAAGCGGAAAATTTGGGCGATCGCTTACGCAGATATTAGTTCTCCAAAGGTAGACTTAGAAGTAGTATATCAACAAACTTGCGATCGCGTTTCTCAGTTAGTAGAAAAACTACAGTCTCCCTTATCGCGAGAAAATACTTTGCTAGAATGGCAACCACCTAGAAAAAAGGATAAAGAAGTTAGTGATATATATACTAGCAACACACCTCGTGCAGAATTTTGTGCCAACGTTGAGAAAGCTAAAGAATATATCAAAGCAGGAGATATTTTTCAGGTAGTTATTTCCCAACAACTTTCTGCTGAATATACGGGAAAACCTTTTGCTCTGTATCGTTCCCTAAGATTAATAAACCCTTCTCCATATATGGCATATTTTAATTTTGGTGATTGGCAAATTATTGGTTCGAGTCCAGAAATCATGGTAAAAGTAGAAACAGCACCCGATGGGAAACACTTGGCAACTTTGAGACCTCTTGCTGGTACTCGTCGTCGTGGTAACACTTATGCAGAAGATAATGCTTTAGCTGAGGAGTTGTTACAGGATCCGAAAGAGAGAGCGGAACATATTATGTTAGTTGATTTAGGTCGGAATGATTTGGGGCGAGTTTGTCGAGTGGGAACGGTAAAAGTTGATAAGTTAATGGTGATTGAACGTTATTCTCATGTGATGCACATTGTAAGTAATGTGGTGGGAGAGTTGGCAGAAGAGCAAACTGCTTGGGATGTATTGAAAGCTTGTTTTCCTGCGGGTACTGTGAGCGGTGCGCCAAAAATTCGAGCGATGGAGATTATTAATGAATTGGAATTTTCTCGACGAGGGGTTTATTCTGGGGTTTATGGATATTATGATTTTGAGGGGCAGTTGAATAGTGCTATTAGTATTAGGACGATGGTTGTGAAACCGAAAAATGATGGCAAACATACTGTAATTGTACAAGCTGGAGCTGGTTTAGTTGCAGATTCTGTACCGGAAACAGAGTATGAGGAAACTATTAATAAAGCTAGAGGTTTATTGGAGGCAATTAGGTGTTTAAAAAGTGATGAAAAGAAAGATTAGGGAGTAGAAAATATAATTATAATAAAGCAAGCATTTAGCGGTTAGCTATTTATTTTACTTTGAGATAAAAGCTTTATGATTAAATAATTTGATCTGTAAAAAATTCAGATTTCAGTTTTTTTATTCACTTAAATATCCTCCTTAAGATTAAGCTTTTTATTGCTATTAGCTGACAGCTAATAGCTGGATGTTTAAATAAATAATAACAAACAAAATGAAAGCATAAAAAAACAGATGAATAGTATTATAAATTTATGGAAATTCCTCTGGAATATATTACAGAGAATTATATTGGAGAGGTTAGTTATTAACTTTAATAGTGAAAAATAAAGCAGGAAGATGGATATTTCTGTCTTTCATCTTGCCTACACTAATGCTTCATATTCTCGGTTATGTATCAGATTCAGAAGAAAGTAAAACTCAGGAAGCTATTGATGGATTAACAATAGTTTGTAAGGCTCAAGAAAATTATTACTTAGAGAGGGGAAAAATGTATAAGTAACCTAATCGTTCTAAAAGTGAGGCTAAATACTATTATTTCGGCTCAATTAAAGATAATCAAAATGACAATATTTCTGCTACTTATGCAGAACCAAAAGAATCTAATCTATCTACTTTTGTAGGAGTTCCATCTATGTCAAGTAAAAATAAATTTTATTGTTTAATTTGTGAAGCTAGTGCGGGGCATAGTGTAGATTTCTCAAAAGACTTTCCCATTGTTAATGGAGACTCAGTTGACTGCCCTGAAGGATATGCTCTATTGGCAAAATAAAAGAGTCTTTTTTTATTATTAACAATTACCCCAAATTTATCGCAAATAAGAAATTTGAACTAGGAGAAAAAATCAAATGCAAACTGAATTTAACTTTTTCCAACATTGGTATCCTCTTTCACCTGTGGAAGACCTTGACCCAGAAATTCCTGTTCCCGTAACTCTATTGGGAATGCGTTTAGTAATTTGGAAACCAAGATATTCTGAAAATTACCAGGTATTTTTAGATGTTTGTCCTCATCGTCTAGCACCTTTAAGCGAAGGTCGTGTTGATGAGAAAACTGGTAATTTAATGTGTAGTTATCATGGTTGGCAATTTGATTCTGATGGTATTTGTACTCATATTCCCCAAGCTGAAAATAAACAAATAATAGAAAAAAATCGGCAAAATTTCTGTGTAACTGCCTTGCCAGTACAGGAGAAAAATGATTTACTTTGGGTTTGGCCTGATGCCAAAACAGCAGAGTTAGCTGCGACTACACCTTTGCCATTATCACCACAAATAGATGCTGAGAAAGGTTTTGTCTGGTCTTCTTATGTCCGCGATCTAGAATATGATTGGGAAATTTTAGTAGAAAATGTCGCCGATCCTAGCCATGTTCCTTTTTCTCATCACGGAGTACAGGGTAATAGAAACAAAGCAATACCAATACCAATGGAGATTTTACAATCAACTATTGATTTAATCGAAGTTTCTATTTCGAGAAAAGATTTACCTACGAAAATTACTTTTGAACCTCCTTGTCATTTAGAATATGCAATTAGTATTGGTAGTGCTGAGAAAAAATTAGGACTTGTAACTTATTGTTTGCCAGTATCTCCTGGAAAATCTAGAATTGTTGCTCAGTTTACGAGGAACTTTGCTAAAACAATTCATCGGTTGACACCCCGTTGGTGGGATCATATTGGAGAGCGGAGTTTGATCCTTGATGGTGATATGGTTTTATTGAATCAGCAGGAGTATTTACTGAAACAAAAACAATCAAGTGAAAGTTGGAAAATAGCTTATAATTTACCTACAACTGCAGACCGTTTAGTAATTGAGTATAGAAATTGGTTTGATAAATATTGTGGTGGTAAATTACCTTGGAATGAGGTGGGAGTTAGTGATGTAAATAATTCTTTAATAAATAATAATCATGCTGTACTATTGGATCGTTATCAACAACATACTCAGCATTGTAGTAGTTGTCGCCAGACCTTAAAAAATCTACAAAGATTACAATTTTTACTTGTAATTTATTTCATAGTTATTGTTTCTGGAGTGTCTGTTTTTCCAGATAGTTTAAGGATGCAAATAGGTTTACCTTTAGTAATTACAGCACTTTTAGGAATGGGAATTTATGGTTGGTTGAAAATGTGGTTAATTCCTCAATTTTACTTTGTTGATTATATTCATGCTAAAAAATGAATTTATATTTTTGAGGCAGTAAGAAGATGGTTTTGGGATATTTCTACTTTTTCCACCCTCCTCAGATTCTCAGGACTTACGCAAATTCTTAGACAACACAACACCCTATTTGTAGGGGGCGAATGGGATTTGCGCTCCGCAAAGCTCCGCTAACGCTTCTACAAATAGGGTATATATTTTCATTTATAGCAACGGACAAGGCGATTAGGACGTGGACTGATGATTAATCAAAGACCACGGAAAGACTTGAACAACTGTTCCCTGTTCCCTCTTCCCTACTATACCTTGATAAAAAGTCAAGCTTTTCATTGTATCATGTTCGTTGGTATCGTTAGTGTAAAAATTGGGGAAATCTCTACCGCCATAATAAGGTTTTTCCTGCGTTTTAGGGGCGTTACGAAGTATGGGAAGCAAACGGCCGTTCGCCCCTACTTCTTCTTTATTTAGTAATTTTAGTAACACAAGTATCCTGCTTTTTACAGCCTAGAAGGCTGTGTTACAGTAGAGATTAACTGTACCTCACCATCCTCAAAAGTTCTATAATTCTTACTTTTGACTTTTGAATTTTGAATTAATTAACGTTGAGAAATAGTAATTAAAAATACTCCTGATACCATAATTGCAGCTCCTAATAATCTTTCTTTAATACCTTTTTCTTTAAGAATTATTTTTCCTAAAAATACGCTAAATAATGCACTGGTTCTTTTGACTGAAATTACATAGGCAACAAAAGTTAAATTTATGGCTACCATTTGACATCCCATTGCTACAGAATTAATCATACCATATATTATTAATTTCCAGCCACCAGTTTTAAGTTTGGATAGATTATGATGGGATTTATATAAAACAATTGGTAATAGCAAAATTGATACGGTGAAAAATACACAAACCACCCAAAAAATAGGAGAAGAATTTTGTACTCCTACTTTATCAAAGTTAGCACTAATACTCCAAACAAAAGCAACTAATAAGGCTAGTCGTGAACCTTCATCAGTAATTATTGCTTGAAAAGGAGCTAAATATCCTTGTTGTTTTTGTCTCAGATTTAATAGATAGGAACCTATGACAATTAATAATACTCCAATTATACCGAGTGGTTGAGGAAATTCTCCCACGATTAATGGAGAAGTTATTAACAAAAATAAAGGGCTAAAAGTAGTGATGGGAGCAATAATTGATAAGTCAGAAATTTTAATAGCTCTAAGATAAAAGGTGTAGGCGATCGCGTCTAATAAACCAGTTACTAAGAGAGCAAACCAAAAATTATTTCCTAACTGAGGAATGCCAATTAAAAATAATAGGGGACTCAAAAATAAAGAGGTGAAAAATGCTAGACTACATGTAGTAATATATTCATCAAAATTTTTAAGTTGTGTCTTGTTATAAACATCTTTAACAGATTGAAGAGAAGCTACTGAAATGGCTAAAAAAAACCAAAGCATTAATTGTTTTCCTGTTTAATTAGGGTTTCTTTTTTAAGGAGTAGGGGAGTGGGGGAGTGGGGGAGAAATATTATTGTTGGATTTCAGGTGCCATGGTTTCCTGCGGAATGCTTCCCGTTAGGGATGCTAGGCAAAGGCAAACGCAACCCTAACGGGAACAACCCAACCTAAATCTGAAACTTTTATCTGTTCCCTATTCCCTCCATACCTATTCCCAGTTAAGTGTTCCCAGTTAAGTGTTCCCTAAAATAAAATAACTTCAAAGCTAAATCTGGTCTATCTGTAATTAATGCAAATGCTCCTTGTTTCACAACTTCAGCCATTAATTTTTGATCATTAACTGTCCAAACATAAATATTCTTATTCATAAATTTCATTCGGGCTGCAAAACCTAATTTCATTAACCGATAATTAGGAGAAACAAAATCAGCTTTAGTTGTAAACAAACGAAATTCTGGAAAAATTTCTGATAATTGAGTAACAATTAAATTTTGAGGATTTCCCAATCCTAATAGCAACCCAGTTGTAATTTTATTATCAATCTTTTTAATAACAATAATTGCTGCATCAATAAAAGATTTAATTACATAATCTTGATAATCTAAATATTTTTTGACTAAATTAATTATCCCCATTTCATATCCAGCTTCTTTCAATTCAATATCAAGTTTAATTTTTCCTTGACACAACTTCAGCACATCTTCTACTAATGGAATTTCCAAACCTTTTGGTCGTGAAATATCTAAAAGTTGTTGATAAGTCAAATCACTAAGTTTTCTGCCATCAATTGACTCATCGTGAAAAGCAACAAATAAATTGTCCTGAGTTTTTCTAACATCAAACTCTACCATTGAAACCCCTAACTCAATAGCTTTGGCAAAAGATTCTAAAGTATTGTCAAATTTCACCAAGCCAGATGCGCCCCGGTGAGCAATAATTAATGGTTGAGTAGTCATTAGATTTTATTTTTTGTGATAATTAAGGTTTAATAAGTTAGTCTAATCTATAATTGTTACTCTAAATAGAATAGACATGACAAATACACCAATAGAACCACCATCAGGAATAGAACCACCATCAGGGCCAAAGCCAGTGAAATTTGATGAGTGGATTGCCATATTTGTAGCCTTAGCAGCTTTTGGCAGTATATTTTTCTGGGCAACAACTAGAGAAAATAGCGGGTTTAATCTACTTTCTAATCCCATGCTTTCTACATCTCTACCTGAAACTGTTGATGGTCCTAATATTACTACTGAGAAGTCAATTTTTAATTTAGGTACTGAACTTCCAACTCCTACTGATAAGTCAGTATTAAGTATTGCTCAAACACCTCTAACTATTCCAGAATTAGGACAAAGTTTAGGTACTTTGCCCCCTATTACTGATAGTGTTAAGAAGTTAGGAGAAGTTGAGGTAGAAACTGAAATAGTTGAATTGGATAAACCAACAAAAAGAACTAATCGAAAAGCTGTTCCAGAAGTTAGTGATGATTTAGCACAATTAGAAATTACTAGAAGATTATCGGAATCTTTACCTACTGCATCACCAGAAGTTCAAGATTCTCCAATCGTAACTGAGATTATACCTGTAGCACCTCTTATTCCTAGTCCAACTACAAGTTCACCCCAAGCTACGGATATTCCTGAATCTCCAAAGGTGGAAACTCCTAAGTCTAAAGCTACGGATATTCCTGAATCTCCAAAGGTAGAAACTCCTAAGTCTAAAGCTACGGATATTCCTGAATCTCCAAAGGTAGAAACTCCTACTGAGGTGATTAAATTTTCTGATGTTCCTGATAGTTTTTGGGCAGGTAATTTTATTTACTCTTTAGCAGAACAGGATATTATTAGTCAGATTAATAGTGGTAAATATGAACCAGATAAACCTGTAACCAGAGCAGAATTTGCTAGTCACGTTTTGCAAGTAGTTGAAGAAAAATCAACTAGAAAATCACTTAATTATGAAGATGTAAAGGAAAATTCAACAGCTAAAAATGACATTCAAATAGCGACTGAATCTGGTTTTTTAAGTGGGTATCCAGGGAATGTTTTTCGCCCAGATCAACAAGTATCAAAAGTACAAGTTTTAGTTTCTTTAGTTACTGGTTTAAATCTGGAAATTCCATCTAATTCTGATGAGGTTTTAAGTATTTATAAAGACAAGGAAGAAATTCCTAATTGGGCTAAAGAAAAAGTAGCTGCAGCTACTGCTGCTGGATTAGTAGTTAACTATCCAAATGTGACAAGTTTGAATCCCAACCAACCTGCTACTCGTGCTGAAGTTGCAGCAATTCTTTATCAAGCTTTAGTAAAATTAGGGGAAGAAGAACAGGTTGTGTCTGAATATATTGTAATTCCTAAAAAGTAGAATTAATTATCTTTTTTTGATTAGGACTTACCCATGAACGCTATTGTTAGTGGATTGTTTCACCTAAAATGGTGCATGGGGTAGGGGCGGATTTTAGCAAGAATTTTCATAGCTAATCTAAGGTTTACATAAACCCGCCCCATTAGAGGGTGCGTGGTAATGGGGGACGGGTTTAGCTAACTTACTGGTGAAGACTCATTAACTCACTTGTAATTTTTCGGGAACCGTAACCCGCTCCTACAGAACCTGATTCCTGAATGCAGGATTTTAGTTGTGTCTGCTGACTACTGGGGTGTTTCACAAAATAGTGCATGGGGTAGGGGCGGGTTTTAGCAAGAATTTTTCATGGCTAATCTAAGGTTTACATAAACCCGCCCCATTAGAGAGTGCGTGGTAATGGGGGGCGGGTGAGAAATTAATGAATAATGAAATCAGGTTTCCGCCCCTTGCCTAATATATCTCGATTTTAACCAGAGGTAATAATTAATTATTAATTATTGAACTGTTCCCTGTTCCCTAAAAGCAAAAATAAGATTGCTATATGCTGGAATCAATAGAAAAATTATTAGTAAATCTAGGTCAATTGTTTACAACTCCTCTACTCTATATAGGAGATACTAATATATCTTTAAGTTTACTTTTTCAATTAAGTATATATTTAATTATAGCCCTGCTTTTAGGTAGAATATTCAAAAATTTACTCACCAAAGTATTGTTAGTAAAACTAGGTATAGATAAAGCTAATCGAGAAGCAATATCAACAATTTTTAGCTATGGAATTAGCAGTTTAGGAATATTAGTTATTCTCCAAACCCAAGGTTTTAATGTTTCTTCATTAGCAGTTTTAGCTGGGGGTTTGGGTGTCGGTATTGGTTTAGGTTTTCAGAATATTACAAAAAACTTTATTAGTGGTTTGAATGTATTAATAGAAAGACCGATTAAAATAGGAGATTTTATTCAATTAGAGAATGATTTAGGTTTTGTGGAAGAAATTGGTTTACGTTCAACCAGAATTAGAACTTTACAGGATAGTCATGTGATTATTCCTAATGGTATGTTAATAGAAGGGAAAATACATAATTTAACTTACGATAATTTTCAAGGCAGAATTGAAGTTGATGTTTTTGTTTCTGATGATAGTGACCCAGTATTAGTTACGGAAGCTATTTTAATGGCAGCTTATATGGAACCAGCAGTATTACGAGAACCTCATCCAAAAGTTTTGTTTTTAGGTTTTGAAGATAATGCTTTTAGATTTCAATTATGGGCATGGGTAAATGAAATCTATAATGAACCGCTTTATATGAGTTCTTTACGATTTTCAATTCAGCATAATTTGGATAAACAAGGTGTTTTAGTTCCTTGGGATCATTTTAATATTTATTTTCACCATCCACCGCATTCTAAAAATTCAGAATCATCTCCAAATACTATTCTTCACGGGTTAAAAAACTATGAGTCTATATCTGATAAACCTTTATCAGCTAGAGATTTATTAAAGCAAGTTACTTATTTTGAAAATTTTACTAATTTGGAGTTAAGAAAACTAATTGAAGTAGGATATAGAAAACGTCTCAAACGATTAGATTTTTTATTCCATGAAGGAGAACCTGGTGATACTTTTTATATTATTCTTTCTGGTTCTGTAGAGGTTTTTGTGGAAAAAATTAATAAGCATTTGATTACTCTTAAAGCGGGAAAATTTTTCGGAGAATTATCTTTAATGTTAGGTATTCCTCGGACGGCTTCTGTGAGGGCAATTGAAGATACTATTTTATTTGCAATTCATAAAAAAGGCTTTGAAAAAATGTTGCATGAAAATCCAGAATTAGCAGAGGTAATAGTACAAGAGTTTGGTAAACATCAAGAGGAATTATTGGAACGTCAAAATGAGCTAAGGGAAATGGGGTTAGTTGATGCACAAGAATATGATAAAAATATTCTGGTTTGGGTAAGAAACCGTCTCAAGAATTTGTTTAATTTGAATTAATTAGGAATTAGGAAGAGGGAAAAAGGAGGAAGAAGTAATAGCGATCGCTTCCCTTTTCAACTAATCGGCATTCAACTCTACAGTGGGGTGAGACCTAGAAACCCGGTTTCTGTTTCCAGTGCATAACAGAGAAAGAAGGGGGAAGGAAGATGAAAAACCACCTTTGTCCATTTTTTATAATTCACATTTCCCAAAAAAAATTTTTATAGCAGATTCTTGAAGTTATCAGGACTAAAGCGATGATGAAGGAGTTTTAGGCATTTGAGATTGCTATCAGTCCGGAATGGGACCCATTCATGTCGCGGAGCGAAACGCTGTCGTTCGTATCGGAAAAATTGCGTTGCTTTGCGTAAGTCCTGGTTATATCATGTTCGGTTAAATAGTTATGATTAGGATATAGATGGAATAGATGGAAGAGATACCTCAAACGAGATTGCTTCCTTGCACTCCGTTCCAGTCGATTGTAAGCGACATCCGAACATGACATGATCAGGATTTACACAAAGGCGCTATATATAGAGTCTTGGTGCGTTACACTTCTTCCTGCTTCTCAGCTATTTGTTGAACCAAACAATAGCATGGAACAAGTTAAATTTTGGATTACTTCCATAGTAATATTACTAACTGCTAACCCACCAGCAGTACGACGGCGAATCGAACGCAAAATAACTAAATCAACATATTTTGATTCTTGGGTAATCACACGGGAAGCATCATCATGGCGAACTGTTTTAATTTCTGTTTTCACCTGAAAACCTGACTGATAAATTATAGTCGATAACTGAGATTCAAAATCATTCATCTGTTGTTCAGCAGTTCTCGGATCGCAAACATGGAGAAATGTTACTTCCCCTTGATTTGTATCTGCAAACATTAGGGAAAAAGTAATTTCTTGCAAAGTTTGTGGCGTTATATGCTTCAGAGGAACTAAGATCACACGAATATTAGTCGGTTCATCTAACAAACGCATTACAGCTACCGGACAGTGACAAGAGCCAAACACATTGTTAATAATATTGCCAAATAAACGCGAACGCAAACCACCTATTTCACTCCATCCCATAACAATGAGATCGGCATTTTTCTCTTTTGCGGTGCGACTTATTCCTTCCGCAATATCATCATCAATTCTAATATCAGGTTGAGCTTCAACCTGAAATTCTTTACTGATCTCCACAGCACGATTCAGTAAACGCCGATTCATGCGCATGGCACTATCTAGTTCTATCTCATCCATGTGAACATGAGCTTGGACAATAGATAATGGGATAATAAATCCTGATTGATGACGAGCTAAAAGTGCTGCCATTTCCACTAAATATATTACTGTGAGGCGATTATTTACTGGAACTAATACAGTAAAAGGATCGACTTTACCATCTTCAGCATATTTTTGTTTACTTATTATCTTGTCAGTTTTGATATCTATTTGAGGTAGTGGCAACCGACTAGCAAATATAGTAGTCATCAAAGGTCCCAAAATAGATGTCACTAACATTAAAACTATAATACTATTGAATACTGATTCAGAAATTAATCCCACATTGAAACCAACTAATGCTGCTGCTAGGGTTGCTGCTACTTGTGGTATTGATAGAGACCACATAGTAAAAGCTTGATTCCAACTATAACGGTAAATAATTTTAGCGATCGCTGCTGCTAAGAATTTACTTCCTACTAAAGCAACTACTATTCCCAGAGTTAGTGCAAAGTTGTTGGTGAGACTTTCTATAAATGCTTGTATATCTAAAAGTAAACCCATACCCACAAAGAAAAAAGGTATAAATAGGGTGCTACCAACAAATTCAATTTTTTCCTTGACTGGACCTGTACCTACGAGATCGTTAACTGCTAAACCTGCTAAAAATGCACCTATAATTTTATCAACATTGATTAACTCTGCACCAACTGATGCCAAAAATACTGCTAACAAAATAAACAAAAATTGATTGCTTTCTTGGTCTCCAGTGCGCCGGAAATATTGTCTTCCTACTGAGTCTAAACCGAATAATACTCCGACTGAATATAATCCTAAAGCGATTAACTGTACGCTTAAACTAGCTACAGAAAATTCTCCAGCATGAATTGATACACAAATTGCTAATACTAACAATGCAGCAATATCTGTAAAAATTGTTGCACCGATGGTGACAGTCACAGCTTCATTACTTACTACCCCTAAGCGGTTCACAATGGGAAAACCTAACAAAGTATGGGAAGCAAGTAAAGAACCAATGAGAACAGAAGAGTTCCAACCAAAGCCAAATATTTTCCCTAAGAGAAGACCACCAATGAGCGGTAGTGCAAAGGTAGCCATGCCAAAACCCAGGGAACGTTCTTTAGTTTTCCGGAACTCAGCGAGATCAATTTCTAGTCCGGCAACGAACATTAAATATATTTTGCCTATTTCTGTGAATAATTTCATTGCCTGATCGTCAGAAGTTAGAAGTTGAATCCCACTGGGTCCTAAAATAACTCCAGCAACCAATAAACCTACTAACCCAGGAAGACGCAAACGCTCAAAAATTGGCGGTACAGTTAAGATGACTGCTAAAAGAATAGTAAATGGAACGATAGGAGTATCTGGTAAAAATTGTAGCATATCTGTTCAATAATTGATAATTAATGGTAGTCCTGCATAGTAATGATATACAGGAAATAAGGAATACCTAATGTCGCAGCAAGATGCTCTCACTGTGCCTCCTAATCAAGGTAATGAAAATGCACGACCATTACAATGCACCACTACCGTAATTTTTGCCTTTTTTTTAACCTTGAAATTTCAGGACTTACGCAAAGGTACTACCTATAGATTTAAAAAACTATTGTGCAATAGTTTTTGAAGCTACATATAGCTTCCCTGCGTAAGTCCTAATTTTAACAGTCTTTGGACTAAAGCCATGTGAACCCAGAAACCCGGTTTCTCCAGGATGTTTATTGTCAAAAACAATAATTTACCGTAAAAACCGGGTTTCTTTGCATAAGTCCTAATAAAATCAATCCTGACAATATATTACCCCTACTCCCTTACTCCCTACTCCCTACTCCCTTACTCCCTTACTCCCTACTCCCTACTCCCTACTCTAGTAATATTATTGACTAACAAGATGGGAACTAACATCCTTTTTTTGAGTATATTCTTGAATGTATTCCAAAAATGCTTGCGCTATAACTGATAATTGTTTCCCATCTAAATAGGATATATACCACTGTCGCTGAATGGGAAAACCTTTAACTTCTAAAGTAGTAAGTTCCAACTCAGAACCTTGACTATATAAGGTATGTTCCGACAAAACAGAAATTCCTAACCCACCGGCGATCGCTTGTTTAATCGCCTCATTACAATTAAGTTCTAAACGCACGTTCACAGAAATTTTGTGTTTAGCAAAAAGTTGTTGTACTGCTTTGCGCGTACCAGAACCCTGTTCTCGCATAATAAAAGCTTCATTTATGAGACGTTTAATTGGTATATTTTTCTGCTTTGCCAAGGGATGATTTTTGTTAGCCACTAAAACCAAGGGATTATCCATTATCGGTTCTCTACATAAAGGAATATCTTCTGGTGGTTGACTCATTATATATAGATCGTCTTGGTTTTCCAACATTCGCCTAGCGATCTGTTGATGGTTTGTTACTTCTAGAGCAACATCAATTTTGGGATATTTTTGGCAGAAATAACCTAAGATTCTAGGAACAAAATATTTAGCAGTTGTCACCACGGCTAAACTTAACTTTCCTTGTTTTGTACCTTTACTATCGGCAACTAACATTTCAAAGCGATCTAGTTGTCCAAATACTTCCTGACAAGTAGCCAATAATTCTTGACCAATGTCAGTTAAGTAAAGTTGTTTACCTATTTGCTCAAATAAAGGCATCCCTACTGTCTGGGTGAGCTGCTTCATTTGACTTGAGACAGTGGGTTGGGTAATGAATAATTCTTCAGCAGCTTTAGTAAAGCTACCATAACTAGCTACTGTCCGAAACACTCTTAACTGATGTAAAGTTGCCTGAATCAAGGACTTTTCCTCCAATAATCAGAAATATAAAGAAAAACTTAAGACTTATATAAGTAATTGCAAACTATTAGGTATTGCATTCTTGATTAATTTTTATCATAATTCTTAACATAGACTAAAGTCAATAGTTAATAAAAACTACATTGACTAAATTAAATAGAACAGGGCGTGACATTTGTAGTCATCTTGAGATGACTCAGCTATCAGCCAAGGATTAAAATCCTTGGCCAGCCATCGGGTATATGGTTAACATCAGGTTGCATTAATTAACCGAAATACAAAAAGATAGGGCGCGACATTTGTAGTCATCTTGAGATGACTTCAGCTATCAGCCAAGGATTTCAATCCTTGGGGAGCCATCGGGTGTATGGTTAATATGAGGTGGGATTAATTAACCACAATACAAAAAGACAAAGCACGACATTTGTAGTCATCTTGAGATGACTTCAGCTATTAGCCAAGGATTGAAGTCCTTAGCTACCTAATAAAAAAAAGAAGATAACAATAATATAAAACAATGGCTACGCAAGTATTTAACAAAATCAATTTCAGAAACGTTAAGGGCGATATGTTCGGTGGTTTAACTGCTGCTGTTATCGCTCTCCCTATGGCACTCGCCTTCGGTGTTGCCTCTGGTGCCGGACCTGCTGCTGGTTTATACGGTGCCGTATTAGTTGGTTTATTCGCCGCACTGTTTGGAGGTACTCCAACTCTAATTTCCGAACCCACCGGACCAATGACCGTAGTAATGACTGCGGTGATTGCTCACCTAACCGCTTCCAACCCAGAAAATGGCATGGCAATGGCTTTCACAGTAGTAATGCTAGCTGGTTTATTCCAAATTGGTTTTGGTTTATTAAAGTTGGGTAAATACATTACCATGATGCCTTACAATGTGGTTTCTGGCTTCATGTCAGGCATCGGTCTCATTCTGATTATCCTGCAAATAGGTCCGTTTCTCGGACAAGCTAGTCCGAAGGGTGGTGTAGTTGGAACAATCCAGAATATTCCCGAACTTTTAACGAATATTAATCCCATAGAAACAGGTTTAGCAGTTCTGACAGTAGTTATCCTGTTCACCATGCCAGCTAAACTCAAGAAAATTGTTCCAGCACCATTAGTAGCATTAGTAGTTGGAACCGTGATTTCCGTTGTATTGTTCTCAGGTACTGAAATTCGTCGCATTGGTGAAATTCCTAGTGGTCTTCCTAGCTTACACTTACCTTACTTTACTCCGGAACAGTTACAGTTAATGGTAGTTGATGCTGTAGTATTAGCAATGCTTGGTTGTATTGATGCTCTATTAACTTCTGTCGTTGCTGACAGTTTAACTCGGACTCAACACGATTCTGATAAAGAATTGATTGGTCAAGGTTTAGGTAACTTAGCTTCGGGTTTGTTTGGTGGTATTGCTGGTGCTGGTGCAACTATGGGTACTGTTGTTAATATCAATACAGGCGCTCGTACTGCTTTATCAGGTATCACTCGTGCTGTAATTTTGATGGTGGTAGTTTTGGGAGCTGGTAGTTTAACAGCACAAATCCCGATGGCTGTTTTAGCAGGTATTGCTCTCCAAGTTGGGATTAAAATTATTGACTGGGGTTTCCTCAAGCGTGCCCATAATATCTCCTGGAAATCGGCAATTATTATGTACGTTGTGATTGGTCTAACTGTATTTGTTGACTTGATTGCTGCTGTAGGTATTGGGGTATTTATTGCTAATGTTCTGACTATTGATCGCTTGACTCAGCTCAAATCTGAAGATGTTAAAGCTATCACTGATGCTGATGATGCAATTATCTTGGATAATGATGAGAAAGAATTATTAGATCGTGCTGAAGGTCGAATTTTACTGTTCCATTTGAGTGGTCCGATGATATTTGGTGTTTCTAAAGCTATTTCTCGTCAGCACACACTTTTGAATAACTATGAAGTCTTGATTGTAGATTTGAGTGAAGTACCTCACATGGGTGTAACTTCTGCTCTAGCAATAGAAAATGCGATTCAAGAAACTCTTGATACAGGTCGTGCAGTATTCGTTGTTGGTGCTGCTGGAAGTGTAAAACGACGGTTAGAAAAATTGGGAGTTTTGAATATTGTACCTTCACAAAATCAATTGATGGATCGAAAGCAAGCATTGGTTAAAGCTGTGAGTTTAGTTACTTCTGATATTAGTGTTAATAGTGCTGTTCTTAATGGAACTCAAAGTCAATCTCCAATAGATACTCTGATTAAATAGAAGTATTCAAAAAAGATAACAGGTTTGACTAAAGATTAAAAATCAGAAACAGGCGATCGCTTTGGTTTTCTGAGTGTAGGGGTGAATAGCATTCGCCCCTACAATATTTTTATTCAACTATACTTCTCCAGAAAAGAGGTATGGGGGCAATAGGCAATAGGAAGAAGTAATAAAAATCCGGTTGAATACTCGTTATATAGTTGTGGGTGATAGGGTGATGAGGTGATTAAAGTGTAGATAAAATTATGAACATATACACTTGTAACCGGATTCTATATAATTCATAATTTCTGGATAAGATATAGATCGAGACTTAGGCAAAGCTACTATATATAATATATAGAGTTCAAAAACTATTGCGTATGGGGTTTTAAGCACTATATCTAGCGCTTATTGCACTTTAGCGATCGCCTATGATACATTATTTTATTACTTCAATCATTGCTGTTACTGTACCTCACCATCCTCATGCATTGCTGTCAAATAATAATTCCACAGTTCCCTTATACCCATCTACCCTAACTTTTTGCCCATCCTCTAAACGAGTCATTGCTCCAGAAACATTCATTACTGCCGGAATGCCATATTCCCGCGCAATAATAGCACCGTGGGATAACTGCCCCCCCACCTCTGCAATAATACCTTTTGCCTTCAACAACAAAGGTGCCCAACCAGCATCGGTATAAGGTACAACTATAATTAGATTTTCCGACTCAGGCAGATTTACCTCTAAACTCCCACAAACCTTGACATAACCTTCGACACAACCAACACTCCCTGGTATCCCTTCTAAAATAGAAACATTTTCCTCAGTAGAGATAGTTTTCTGGCTTTCTTGGGGTAATATATTCCCATAAACCACAGAAGGAACTTGGCGATCGCGATCTTTTGCCAACTGTTCTTTTCTTTCATGGATAAGTTGTTTGAGATGGTGAGATGGGGGGATAGGGAGTTGAGGCGATCGCTTGTTTTTTTCTTCAGTTCCTAGACTATTTCTTGGGTTTCGTTCCTCAACCCAACCTACTGTTAGAATCCATTGCCTAATTTCCGGAAATTCTAAATAAAAAATATCTCCTTTTTCTTCAAAAATTTCTGCCTCTAATCCATAACTTTCTATTGCCAAAAACGTCATTCGTAAATAAGCTAAAAGTTTCCCATAAACTTCAGCAATTTTACCTTTAGTTCTGGCACGTTTTGCACATTTTGCTAGTCGCCACCTCTGCCAGAAATTTAAAGACTTTACTGAAAAATTATCTTTTTCCCTCTCATCTTTTCCTGTCATTCCAAATAATAACTGACGGAAATTATCGGGTTTTTCTCCCCAAGTTGCCACTGCAATATCCGTACCAACTTCACTCAAATAACCATAACTTTCTAACCATTGCTGAAATTCCTTTTGTAATTCCTGATTTTTCTCAAATTCTGCCTCTATTTCTCCATCAGAATTAGTTGCCATTTTTAACTTAACTGCCAACTTTTGTAATTCTCGAATCGAAACAATTTCTGGAGCAGTATCAGTAGGCAACCATTCCTCAGAAATTTGGAACAGCGATCGCCTAATCGCCAAACCTATAGGACCCAAAATATTATAAAAAGTAATTGGTTTTAACCATTCTTGAATTTTTTCTGCTTGCTCTAATAATTCTGATAAAGACTGAGATAAATTTTGTTTAAAATTATTCTCTAAACTTTCTAACGCTGGAACAAAAATTTGATAATAATCCCGTTCAAACTCATCATCAACCGTCATTTCTTTTTTAATCAAACGCCATAAACCAGGCAAAGAAGGCAACACTTTTCCTAATGGTGGTTTTCCCATTTTTTGCCCTCGTAATAAAAACTCTAAACCCTGTTCTGGCAAACCCATCATTCTAAAAATTTCCCCTAACAAAGTAGCATTAAAATAAGCATAGGAACCTAACAAAGTTGCGGTTTCGGTAAAGTCTAATTTGGCTACCTTTTCCCCTAAAACGATAGTAAAAATTTCTCCCCAAACCCCACAAGTCAGAGGGCGATTTATCGACCAAGTTAAAGGATGAATAGCTCCGGGAATTACTTCTGCTGCAATAGTTCGAGTCCAGATAGGTCTCAAATTAGTAATCGGACGACTTTGCAAAATCCAAACCTTTTCCCCATCCCAACACCATTCAATATCTTGAGGTAAACCATGAAAAAATGCTTCAATTGTTTCTGCTTGATTTACCAATTCTTGAATAGTTCCTTCTGGTAAAATATTCTGATTTTCTAAACCAACATATTTTTCAGTCTCATCATAATTTTCTATTTTTTCCTCTCTTTCATTTACCAATTCTTTAGTGATTTCCAGAGGTAAAATATCTTGACATTCTGAATCAGAACTTTTGTCTTTTTCTTTTGAGTTTAATAACTCGTCGTCTATAGGATATTTAAAATTAGTTGAAGTTTGAGTAACCACCCACTTCTTATCCCCCCCCTTCAAAAGGGAGATTTCTTCTTTCCCCCCCCTTTCAAAGGGGGGCAAGGGGGGATTCCTTCTTCCTTCTTCAACAATTTCTAAATGCACAGGAGTTAACTGCCCACCCACAACTTTTTCCGCACCTCCAGGCAGAGCTTCAATAATTATTTTTGCACCACCATCCAAAGGATTACGAGTAAACATTACTCCCGCTACTTTACTCTTAATATAAGGCTGAATTAATACTCCCATTTCTGCATCAGGAATTTCTCTTTGTCGCCGATAAGCAACAGCATCTGGCAACCAATAAGATTGACGACAAATATTAATCGCCTCCAATAATTCCGTTTTATTTCTGACAGGAAAAATAGTTTTATATTGTCCCGCAGCCGAACTATTATCGCTATCTTCTCCAACTGCTGAAGAACGAACAATTAAGGGAAAACTCCCAGACATTTTCTCTAATTTATCTAGAATTTTATCTACTGATAAAAATAGAGAATCAGGAATAGATTTTTTCTGTTCATTCCCTACCATTAATGCAGGTAAAACTAAACCTTCAGGAATATTAAAGCCAGCTTTTTTTAATAGAGATAATCTAGCTGCTTTTTCTCCACAAATTTTAGTATCTAGTTTACTATCGAGAGAAAATATAGATTGTTTATTTAAAGCCATATCATCACTTTGAATAAAATTTATTACTGCTAAGAAAATGACTAATACTGCCATTGCCAACAATTCAGAAAAAGACGGTTCCTGGCGAAATAATAAAACCGATAGAAAGCCACTGAGACATCCTAAACGAGCTGACCATTGACGAACATTTTGATTTTTTTGAGGAAATAGTTGTTTGCCGATTACTAATATTAAACAACCTATAATTCCCGAAGCCAAAGCAACAATAGGAGAATAAACCAAAACTCCCCAAGTAGCATTAGTAACACCACCACCTTGAGCAATAAAATATCTACCCGCTACTAAAAATATTAATCCTAATAATTGCCAAAAAGGAATTTCTGGAAATAATAATTTTGCTGCTAAAACCGGAGCAATACCTCTACTAATTTCTGCAAAAACCGCGACTATTGCCACAGGTTTCGGTGCGTGAACAAATGCGGCAGATACACCAACATTACCTGTACCAACCTTTTTTAAGTCGATATTTGCTAGATTTTTAACTATTAAATTAGTTAGAGGAAAAGCACCGAGACAAAAGGATAAAATTAGAAATAATATTGCAATTAATATTTGCATATCAAGAAACATATTTACTATTATCGAATATTTTGATTTTTTCGAGTCAAGACTTATTTATCTATTACTAACAAGACTTACGTAGAAACCATATATATAGCGCTCAAAACTATAGCGCTATAGTTTTGAGCGCTATATCTATTACCTTTGCGTAAGTCCTGGCTAATATAAAAAAACAGTTATTCCCAAAGCCAAAGCAACAATAGGATAATAAATCAAAACTCCGCAACTAGCATTAGTAACATCACCACCTTGAGCAATGAAATATCTACCTACCACTAGAAATATTAATCCTATTAATTGCCAAGTAGGAATTTCTGGAAATAATAATTTTGCTGCTAAAACCGAAGCAATGCTTCTACTAATTTCTGCCAAGACAGCAAATATTGCGACAGGTTTCCGTTAATCCTAATAATTACTAAGAAGGAATTTCTGGAAATAATAATTTTGCTGCTAAAACTAGAGCAATACCTCTAGTAATTTCCGCCAAGACAACAAATATTGCCACAGGTTTCCATGTGTGAACAAATGTGGTTGCCACACGAACATTACCTGTACCAAATTTTATTAAGTCGATATTTGCCAGATTTATGACTATTCAGCACTTATGCCAAGGTACTGATTATATATAGAGTTTAAAAACTATTGCACAGAGGAAAAGCACCGAGACAAAAGGAGAAAGTTAGAAATAATACTGGAATCAATATTTGCATATCAAGAAACATATTTATACGGTCGCCTTGCTGTCACAGGATTAAACTGAGTATCCACAAATTCCACTGGTTCGTAAGTCTCAATCCACAAATGTGCGCCACAAGGCAAGGGTTCATAAGGTTTATAAACTATACGACACCTACCTTCGAGAATCATCTGATAACCCATATCATTACGATTTGTTTGCTTCAAGGCAACTACTGGCATTAATTGGTCAGAAGTCATTAGAGGATCGTTCTTAATTCTCTTGGCATTTGCTTTAATCAAACTTTGATTAACATGAATCTTGGTCGGAGTTTTACGCCTGCGATGGCACCAAACACCTTTCGGACCTCTTTTGCCTTCTATAATGATAGGCATCTCCTCTTTTCCATAAACAGGAATGCGCCAAAATCCTCTTTGATCCTTGTACCCACCCTTGATTCTACCTTCTCTAAGTAAATCTCTAACTCTTTGAGAACAAATACCCAATATAAAAGATGCTTCTTTGGTTCCAATATACGTCATTTTTAGTATAGCGCTATAGTTTTAGGATGTACTATTTATCATATGTAAATTAATTGTATTTATCATACAAGTATTTTTCGTAACATTAGCTACATTAATAAAAAAATAGTCAGCTAATGGTGTTTATGTCTAATTCATACAAATATTTTTACTCATAAGTAAACCTAGAATATTATATTAGACTTGTCGCTAAATAAAACCTGGAAACTGGCAAAACAAAATTGTTAAATCCTCGGTTGCATCCATTAACTTATGCTGCTATTAAATAGAAATTCCATAGTCCTACAGCAGTTAACGCGACAGCGATCGTCTAAATATTTGAGCCTATTTCTATAGATTGCTGTTGTTGCATTGTATCTTTTTACTCCTGATCTTGTGTGTTCACACAGATACGCGAACACTACTTTTTTCTCGGTTTGATTGTTTCTGTTTATCTGTTAATTCTTTTTTTCTCGGCTTTTTCGTGGGTATTTTGATGTTAACAAATTCTTTTTGTAATCCCTGAAAACCTGAATCCACATGAATTGTCACTTCCGAAAAGCACAAATTCTGCCAGTTTTTCTTCATCTAGTTGCCGTTTATCATGCACCTTACCCCCTCGCGATGAGTGAAAGCACTAAAACTCTCTTATTCTCGTCTGTCATAATTAAATGTTGACTCGTATGACGCTTTTTTTTACCTGAGTAATGCTCTTTCTGCTTCTGTTGCTCTTTTGGACGTTGAATTGGGCGTTCTGTACCATCAATCATTACTTCTCTAGCTGATGGAAATTTGCTCATAAATTCTCCGACACTTTCTAATTTACGTTCTGGTAAGGCCATTTTTTTCCCCAATGACTTCTCCAGTATTGCTTGTAGTCTTAACATCCAACGGTGTGCTCGACTGCGGTGCAAGTCAAACAATACCCCCGCTACATCAAAGGTAGGATAACATTTAAAATAGAACAAAATCAAAAATAGTTGATCTTTGGCTTCTGGCAATCTCGCCTTTCTACTTCCTCCTCTGGCTCGGAGTCTAGGCTTTTGGGTTCTGGCGATCGCTTCCAAGTCAAGCTGGACAGAAAAAACTTCCAACAATTCATCAAATGCTTTACGGTTTAGTCCCGTTAATGCTCTTAATAGTCTATCTTCTTTTAGCACTCGATTAATGTCCAGCATTTTTTCATCTCATCTTTATAGATACTAACCATTACTTTACCTTATTAAGCGACAAGTCTATTTAATTAGAACTTACGCATAGACCATAGATATAGCGTTAAAAACTATAGCGCTATAGTTTTTGAACTCTATATATACTACCTCCCGTGTAATTCCTATTAATTTTACACTCTTGAATTAATTTCAATCTGATAATTGTCTGCAATTCTTTTAATAGGAAATTGAACAAACTTTGGTTCACCTATTATTTTCCACTCAAACATCCGTAGCAAATGAGATGCAAAAATTTTACTAATTATCATTGCCATCTGCGCTCCTAAACAACCATGCACTCCACCCCCGAAAGGAATAAATTTGTAAATTTGACCTTCATTACGTTCTGGCAAAAAACGTTCTGGTTCAAATTTCTCTGGTTCCTGAAAATGTTCTGGCATAATGTGAGCTATCCTGGGTTCTGCCATTAAAGTCCAGCCTTTTTCATAGAGCATACCATCAACAACAACAGATTTTGTTAACCGACGACTAGCAGTGGAACTTGGTGGTAAAGTGCGGAGAGTTTCTTTAATCGTTGCCTCCAGAAAAGTCATCTGTTTTAAATGCTCTGGTGAAAATTCACTAATATTATTATTTTCACCTAATATCTGTTCTTGCTCTTGTCGTAACTTTTGCAATATTTGGGGATATTTTCCAAGTTGATATATTAGAGAACATACAAATCCGGAAATTTCGTAGTGGGATGCCCACAACTGCAAAAGACATTGATTTTTGATCAGAATATCTATAAATATTCCATCTGGATTTTCCTGCTGACCAACTAACATCATTGACAAAAAGTCTTGAGTAGGATTAATATTTTCCTCTTCTCCCAATCGTCGCTTAATAACTGCATCCATAAATTCAATCAACTTTTTTCGTGCTGTTATTCCGCGCCCATAAGCAGTTAAAGGAGATTGCCACTTCAGCAATCCATAAAAACCATCAAAATAGGTTTTGTATAAAGCTTTTAATTCTGCTTTTGAAGAAATTGGTAATCCCTCAAAAGTAGTAGAGTCGGAATCGTTTAAACTAATTCCTAATAGTAGGGGAGTAAGTATATCAAAACTAATTTTCTCTACTGCTGGATATAACTGAATTTTTTGACTACCCCATGTTTTGATGCCTTGATAAATAATGTTATTAATGTGGGGAATATATCCTGCTAATGTTGCACCAGTTAAACCAGGTGCTAATGCTGATTTACGTTGACTGTGTAGATCGGGACGTTGAAATAAACTGTACTCGCCAAACATTTCCATTGTAGTTGCTGGCAATGCAATTTCTGTATATTTATTGTCTCCATTAAATGCCATTTTATTTGCATTAGCACTTCCTATAAATACTGTCGTTCCACCAAAAACACCAGTTTTGAATATAGGACCATATTTTTTGAAGTTTTCACTACAGAAGCGATCAGGATTAGCTATGTAATTAAATGTGTCATGCCATTTTGGTTTTCGTGGTGGAATTTTAGTTTCCTCTGGTGCTGTTTCTCCATCAGCTAATAATAGTAATTCAGTTGTTTGTAAGTTCATTGTTTATGTCTAAAACTAATTTTAAAAAAGGTAGTATGTGTCAAGGTAAGTGTTAGAAATTAAAGAAAAATACTAATTTTTCAAGTAATTGTCAAAACAAGATTATAACAGCTTTCAGGTTAATTATATACACAATAAAAAAAATTGGCTTATAACTTCATTAATAATCTTTGTTATTGCAATAAAATATCAGCCCAAACTCTATACCAATCCTATTTTATTTGTCTATAAAAATCTTACCGCTTTTAGGGAATAGGGAACAGAGAACAGATAAGATTTTCAGTTTTTTATCTAACTTTTGATTTGTCACAACCTATTTAGGATTGCTATGCTATATTTGTTTCTGGTAAATTTGGTTCTCTTTGTCTTGTCGATTATTTGAACATCGCTCTTAATTTGATGATTAATAAACTAGCATAATTTGCCAGTTTCTTAATCAATCAATTTCAATTAAATGAGTCCGACTATTGAATATTAACCCTCGTTTTTGTTTATATTTTTATTTACCTAAACCAGATTAATAGTGAATAATAAAAATGTCAGCATTCAGCTATTAGCAACTGTCAGCTAACGTCCTGCGAAGGAACTGTCTTAACAACAATAATACGGGTGCATATCATAGAGCGCCAAAATACTTTTTTCCTATTCCTGACTCCCTATTCCTTGTTCCCTGTTCCCAGTTAAGTGTTCCTTAAAAGCGACAAGTTTTTGGCTTTATTCATGCATTGAGATGCACCCAATAATAATCTATGTTTAAGGATAGATTTTAAGTGAATGTAGACTTTAGAGATTACTTTTATAGTAAAATTTTTCGTTTCTCAATTAAATATTGCTTTGATCACTCACTAAAAATAATAGCTGGTAGCTCATGGCTGACGTCTAAATGCTTACATAAAAACTATAGAAATCTCCGCTTATATTATAACAATTAAAAAAAAATTAGAAACCAACTCCGAAACTATTACTTATTACCATTACCTCCAAACCTCACATATAAAATATTAGCAAGATTTTTGACACCAATAAAATAAAATTACTATATCCCTAATTATCAATTATCAATTATTCATTATCCATTAATAAATTATTTTCTATTCAAAAAAACACACATTAACCTGAAATATGCTGTAATATTTAATGGTACTCAAAAAAAATATAATAGGAAAATTTAATTATGGTACAAGGAGATTTATGGATTCCCATAGCAGTTGTAGTAGTAGGCTTTGTCGCTGCTGTAGCTATTGGTTCAATTGCTTGGTATAACTCTAAGCGTCCTCCTGGCTGGGAAGGTACCGAACGTCCTGACTATGTTCCTCAAATCGATCGAGATGAAAATGAAAATAGCTAGTCTTAAATAATGGATAATTGATAATGAAAGAGTTTTTTGCATATCTAATTTTCTATCTAACTTTCTAATGGATTGACACATCTAAATTTTATGCATTAGGGCGGGTTTGTATAAATCTTAGAGTAAGTATAAAAGTTTCTGCTAAAACCCGCCCCTACCCCATGCACTATTTTAGCTGTGTCAGTCTATTACTAATCCTCTAATTATCAATTATCCATTAAATTCAAGTATGGTTTTAACCAAAGGTAATTATCCATTTCTATTCTCAATTAATGAATGCTATTTGTAGTTCAATCAACTAAAATTTAGGGGCATTGCATCAACGTCCCTACTAAAAAAAATATTCAAGCATTTAGCTGTCAGCTATTAGCTATAAGTTATTAAATAATTATCAGACTTAAAGGATAAATTAGTCTCCCAGGATAATTAAAACTTAAGAATAGTAAAGGTAACAACTTAACTTTAATAAGTTATTACCTTTAAAAGCTAAATGCTTTCCAAAATATATTCTTACATCAATTTAATTTTATCCTATTTCTTTTTAATTCCACTGGGGAATTGATCGATCTTAGCGATACCGTAAAATGTGATGTTATCTTTTCCAACTCGAAGCCGATCTACTCGGAGTTGAGTATTTTCTAGTGCAAATTTATCTAAGTCTAGTAAATTATTAACATGATCTATTAGAGATTTACTTAAGTCTACTGATTCTTGATTACCATTATATTTGACATTAACAAATTTGATTTTACGTCGTTCCTCCACTTCTATCTCAGAAGTAAAATCAAGGTCTACAAGTCTATCGGAATCTCCTACTTTAACCTGAGTTTTTAGTTTTAAACCCCTATCTTCAGTAATAGTCATTTCGGTATTTTGGAAATGTAGGGGTTGTCCTTGATACTTGAGCCTTTGGAGTTTCTCTACCACAAATGGGGTATTGAAAGAAGTGGACAAATCTGACTCAGTTAATACAGTCCTCATTGTGGCCTGGATCGGCTGCTTGAGTTTTACTTTACCTGTAAAAATTGCACTGAAGTCTATTGATATAGCTTGCAAGTAAAGCTCCATGACTTCGATCCGAAGGCCATTATACATCTGCATTCCTTTGCCTATGAAGTCAAACCCATCCAAGCTACCCTGTAAGAGTTTGGCCACTGGCTCGGCGCGGACATTGGCTTCGACTTTATCGGAGCTTTTAAACAAAGCTGCTATTGCTGCTCCTGCTACTTTGCTCACTAGGCGATCGCCACTTTGATTTTGCATTGGTCTAGTGGTAAACAATGCCGTCACCATAATTTTTCAATATGTACCTTCTTTCACATTATAACTATTTTGTGAAGATTTGTAAAATTTACTTGTACTTATGTAAATAATTAAGTTTCATTAGATTTAAGTCAAAAGTCCAAATTCAAAAGTCAAGAGTAATTTAGGAAGTCCAAATTCAAAAGTAGGACAAGAAAATTAGATTTTATATTTTATATTTTTAAATTTACTTAGGGCTGGCTGGTTAAATGTAAAAGTCTTGACAGGTAGAAGTTTTAGTCTTTTTAGGTACTAATAAAGTACCAGCTTTTAGATGATTCAGGTACGGTTCCCGAAAAATCAGGCATTTTAGCATTTTGATCAAGACAAGGGAAAAAATCAAGGGACGATTCTTTTGAACTACCTCTTTTATAATTTCTATTCCTCCTGGATTGCAGGATTGCTGGATTCTGGCTCCTGTCCTTATCACTAATTTTCCATAAGCAAACCCTACTTAACCAAGAGGTGTGCCTTGGACACAAGCATCAGTCAATAAAGTTCCAGTTAAGTCAGCTTGTTCGAGTAAAGCACAGAGTAAATTTGCTCTTTGTAAATTTGTGCCTCGGAGTATTGCCCCACTTAAATTAGCTTCTTCTAAATCTGCCTGAGACAAATCTGCGCCGGAAAGATTAGCACTACTAAACTCTGCCTGAAACAAATTAGCTCGAATCAAATTTACTCCTCGTAAGTCAGCTCCACGAAAATCAAGGCCACTGAGGTCTAAGTCATTAAAAATAGCTCCGTTTAAGAAAGCTCCGGCAAAACTAGCTTCCTTGAGTTGAGCATCAATAAAAATAGTACCCCGTAGATCTGCATTACGAAAGTCTGCCCCTCTTAAGTCGGCACCAGTAAAGTCTACACCTCGAAGGTTAGCTCTCAGTGTAGCTTTTTGTAGATTCGCACCAGCAAAATTAACTCCAACTAAGTGAGCTTGATAAAAATCTGTTTCTGGAAGTTCAATTCCTGCTAAATCTGCACCAGGAAGGTGAGAATTTGCCAAGACTTTAATTGTACCTGCTCTAATTGCGTTCAGGTCAGGATATTTTAATTCATTCATCTTGAATCAATTGGATTATTATGTTTCTGGTTTTGGACTTTAGTTAATATCCTCAACCAGCTATTAGAGTATTTTAAACTTGACGTGCCACTTTAACGAAGTCAGAAGTGTGGGAAGTTTGGGAAGGCAAAGACATTAGGAAGAATAATTTTTCTTTAGTTTTTCTACCTTTGGTCTCCCTAAAATCCTAACTTTTTGGGTAGCTCTGGTAAGGTTCCCGAAAAATCAAAAAGGAGCGTATTTTGAGGAAGAGTTAGGGAATAGATACCTTCTGAACGCTATAATTTTCTTCTGACTTTTGAATTTTAAATTTTAAATTTTGACTTATATTTTTATGCCTTATTTAACCACTTATGTTCAGCCCCCTCTAAAATTAATCTCACCCAACTTCAAACCTCTAGTCAGAAAAGGCACTAAGTTAATCTTACCTTGGTGGTTAAAGTTCCAAACATCTATCTCAGTAGCTGATATACAAACTGATAACCTAGAAACCCTAGCCCAACTATATCAAAGCTTCCACCAAGGCAAAACCCGTTTTATGATGGCATTCCGTCATCCTAGCACTGACGATCCATTTTGTATGGGATATATGATTTGGTATTTATTGCCCAAACTAGCTAAAAAGCAAGGAATAACTCTTCCATCTCTTCTTCACTATCACTTTATTTTTGACCGAGGTATTCCTTTATGGGCAGGTAACTATGTAGGTAAATGGTATTCTTATTTGGGAGGAAGTTCTATTCTCCGTGGAAAATTAGATCGTCAGGGACTAAAATCAGCTCGTGAATTATTTGCTAATGCTAGTTTACCAATGATGGCTGCTCCAGAGGGAGGGACAAATGGTCATAATGAGAGAGTTAGTGCCTTGGAACCTGGTATTGCTCAAATGGGATTTTGGTGTGTTGAGGATATATTAAATGCAAGTCGTTCAGAAGAAGTATTTATTGTGCCAGTGGGTATTCAATACAAATATTTAGATGAACCTTGGGAAAATCTGGAGAAACTTATAAGTAAATTAGAAAAAGATAGTGGTTTGTCTCTAGAGAATGAGAATATTTCTGACCATAGAAAATTAGCGCCTTCTAGACTTTATCAAAGACTTTTGAGATTAGCAGGTCATTTATTAGGAAAAATGGAAGATTTTTATCGAATATTCTATCGTCGAGAGTTAGTTCCAACTCCAGAAAATTTTTCCTCAGAAATTCCAACAGATGAGGAAGTTAATGAGAATATTAATTCTCGTCTCAATACTCTTTTTAATGTTGCTTTAGAAGTAGCAGAAGAATATTTTCATATTCATCCCAAGGGTAATTTTATAGATCGTTGTCGTCGCCTCGAGCAAGCAGGATGGGATCGTATTTATAGGGAGGATATTGAAAATTTGGCTACTCTTGCTCCTGTAGATAAAGGTTTGGCAAATAGACTGGCGGAAGAAGCTAGTCTACAGATATGGCACATGAGATTAGTGGAAGGTTTAGTAACAGTTAGTGGTAAATATGTCAAGGAAAAGCCAACAGTAGATAGGTTTGCTGAGGTAACTTTATTAATATGGGAGCTGGTTAATCGGATTAAGGGTGGTAATATCTCAAAACGTCCTATACTAGGGAAACAAAGGGTGCAAATGACTGTGGGAGAACCAATTTCGGTTTCTCAACGGTGGGAAACTTACCAAACTAAACGTCGAACAGCAATATCAGCTCTAACCCAAGATTTGCAAAATTCCCTTGAGAGTATGATTGAATCTTGACATATAGTCATTTCAAATAAGAATGAAACACTTTTTAGGCTAATCCTTTCATAGCAAGAAATAGTTGTCTCAATCTAAACTAAAACGGCTATACTTCTAAATTTTTTTCTATGACTAAAAAATCTATTACTAAATCTGCTAATTTTGTTAAAAACAAATTAATGAATCTTGTTACTCAAGAAATGTTAAGTCCCTTAACTTCTGTGACAGGAATGGCAAGTGTTTTAAATCAAGAAATCTATGGACCTCTAACAGAAAAACAAAGAGAATATGTAGAAATTATCAATGAAAGAAGTCGATATTTGCGATCGCTAGTTCAACAAATTATTAGTCTAGCAAAATTAGAGGAGGTTGAGCAAACCTCAGAAGTAAATCCTGTTGATGTAAAAAACCTCTGTCAACAAATAGTGAAAAATTTAGAAGTAGAAAGAGATTATCATCAGGTTGAATGTTTTGTATTAGCTGGAGGTAGTGAACACAAAATTGGTTTGTTTGATAAAGAAATTTTAGAACAAACACTATACAATTTGATTTATAGTATAATTCAATCTTCTGATTCGGGAAGTGAAGTCAAACTTCATTTGTCTGAAAAATCAGAAGAACTTAATGTAGCAGTGTGGGTTTCTCATCCTCTTCTGGGAGATAGTTTTCCTCATAGTCAACTTTACTCTCAAAAGTTATCTGCAATTAAGAAAAAGAGTAATTCAAGCTTGGAGCTGAATAAATCACAAATAACATATATTGAGTTGAAAAAAATAATTTTTGAGAAAATTTCTACACTAGGAGAAAATTCTACTGCTAATCACACTCGCGCTTTATTAGCATTGTTGTTTAGTTGTCAGTTAGCAGAACAACAGGGTGGAACTTTGTGGATTCAAGATTCTGCTGAATCAGGTTATAGATATATTTTAGTTCTACCATTCTCTAAGTAGGGTTTTAGGGAGTGTGGTTCGTGTGGGAAGACAAGGGAGACAATCTAATGCACAGTGCGATAACTGTAGGTTGGGTTGAGGGACGAAACAAGGGCAATAATCTTTCTCTTCCACTCTTCTACTCCCCTACTCCCTAACCATTTTAAATGAAACATTACAGTAGGGTGCGTTACGAAGTGCGCTAACGCTAACAGACCAAGGCACTATAATATATATAGAACCTTTGCGTAAGTCCTGAAACAGTTCAGCAGACTGAAACACTTAAAAATCTAGGTTAGGTTTCACTCCGTTTAACTCAAAAAAACTTACTAATGTTGGGTTTCGTCCCTCAACCCAACCTACGGCTTAAAAATCTAGGTTAGGTTTCACTCCGTTTAACTCAAAAAAACTTACTAATGTTGGGTTTCGTCCCTCAACCCAACCTACCCCTAATGTTGGGTTTCGTCCCTCAATCCAACCTACGTCTATTATTTATTCTATTAAATTCAGAAAATGAACTCAGTTTGGCAAAAATTAACACTAACTAATCTATCATTCTATGATTCTGAATGGTTAAACGCTAGCTACCTCTTTGGTTTACTTAATGGTTCCCTCCATAACTGGCGACGAGGTAGTTGGTTAATGCAATGGGGCGAACCCCTTGGTTTTGTCTTGTTAGCAATTATTTTTAGTCTAGCTCCTTTTGTAAATACTGCTCTCATTGGTTTCTTATTATTTGCTAGTGCTGGTTTTTGGGTATTGCTCACTGTCTCGAATAACACTCAAGAATATTTAACTCCTATTCATTTACTAATATTTATTTACTGGAGTATTGCTACATTAGCAGTGGTTGTCTCTCCAGCAAAAACCGCTGCTTTTAGTGGGTGGGTAAAATTGACGCTTTATTTATTGTTGTTTGTTTCAGGTTCATTGGTATTGCGATCGCCGAAACTCCGCTCTTGGTTAATCAACATTTATTTATTAGTTTCTCTCATTGTCAGTTCTTATGGTATTCGACAATGGATAGACAAAGTTGAACCCCTAGCTACCTGGAATGATCCTACCTCCATCGAAGCAGGTGTAACTCGTGTCTATAGTTATTTAGGAAATCCTAATTTATTAGCTGGATATTTGTTGCCTGCTATTGGTTTGAGTTTTGTGGCAATTTTTGCTTGGCGTAGTAGGGCGCAAAAATCTTTAGCAGTAACAATATTTTTAGTTGACTTTGCTTGTTTGCGTTATACAGGTAGTCGAGGAAGTTGGATCGGGTTTTTGGCTTTGATGTTTGCTATGTTAATTTTAATGTGGTATTGGTGGAACATCTATATGCCTAAATTTTGGCAAACTTGGTCGCTGCCAATAGCTTTAGGAAGTTTGGGAGGGTTGTTGATTTTAGCAATAATTTTATTGGAACCATTGCGAAATCGTGTTTTTAGTATTTTTGCAGGTCGGCAAAATAGCAGTAATAATTTTCGGATGAATGTCTGGATGTCTGTGTTTGATATGATTCGCGATCGCCCAATATTAGGTATTGGACCTGGAAATAATGTGTTTAATAAAATTTATCCTCTCTATCAGCGTCCGCGTTATAGTGCTTTGAGTGCTTATTCTGTACCTTTAGAAATAATTGTGGAAACTGGTTTTATTGGTTTTTCTGTTTTCTTGTGGTTATTGTTAGTGACTGTTAATCAAGGTATGTTGCAGTTAAGACGTTTCCGAGATGTTGGTGACAATCAAGGATATTGGTTAATTGGGGCGATCGCTGCTATGGTAGGATTAATGGCTCATGGTTTCGTAGATACAGTTTGGTATCGTCCCCAAATTAATACTCTTTGGTGGTTGATGGTGGCTATTGTTGCTAGTTATTATAACAGGGAACCTATGAGAGATTCTCTAAAAAGTTGATAATTTAAGCTGATATCATCCGGATAAATATAGTGCTTAAAACTATAAGGATCTAGTTTTTGAACTCTATATATAGTACCTAATTTGTAGAGGGCTTGGTCTCCAAACCCCTACGTTATTTAATTTTACCGATACTACCGGATTTGATATTATCCTTCTGCCTTTTTTCTATTTTAGCGATCGCTACCTTAATATTTTTTAGCTTATAAAAACAAGTTTTATAATTAATAATAATGAACAAATTTTGGGGGATCACAACTATTATTGTTGGAGCTATTAGCTCCATAATTATTTTTCCTACTTTAGCTCAAATCAAGTCTTTTATTTTACCACAAGATCTTGTTATATTTGGGCGTAAAAATATATCAATTGCAGCTATTGTACAACTGGAAGGTCTAAATTTATCTCGCCCAAAAGTAACAGGAAAAGCAACTATTCCTCTAAAATTTTTAGATGGTGGAAAAGCTTTTACTTTAACAGCAACTTTAGGTGGAAAATCGGGTAATTTTTTATTAGATACAGGTGCTTCTACTTCCATCATTGCCACAGAAACAATCAAAGATTTAGAATTAACAGGAGAACCAGTGCCACAGGAACTTTTAACTTATGCAGTAGCAGGGGATGAATGTCCGGAAATGAAAGCTAATTTGCATCGTTTACCTGAGTTAAAAATTGATAATGTTAAAGTTGAAAATTTGACAGGTTTAGAATTTACTACCACCATTATGCCAGAGGGATTATCAGGAGTTTTGGGAATGGATATTTTAAGTAATTTTGATGTGGAAATAAATCCTCAAACTCAAGAATTACGATTACTAGATCCAACTCCAATACCTGATAAAAATATTAATGATTTTATTCCACTTAAGTCTAAGTTGGGAGTAATGTTAGCAGAGGTAGAAATTAATGGTAATGGTCCGTTTATTTTTATGTTAGATACGGGGGCAGAAAGTATTTTTATTTCTCAGAAATTAGCTAGTAAGTTAAATATTCCTGAGGCTGAAAGACAGCCAATTAAAGTGCTAGGTTTTTGTGGCATTGAAATAGCAGAATATGCTTCTTTAGCTAAAGTAAAAATGGGAAATTCTGAGCTGAAAAATTTAGAAACAGTAATCTTGTCTTCTCCAGTGTTGAAGTTATTAGAAGTTGATGGAATTTTAGGGCAAAACTTTTTTAACAATTATCAACAATATTGGCGGTTTAACCAAGAAAAACCAGAAAAATTTCCAGCAGAAGGTAGTTTATTATTAACACCACTTACGCACAAACCCAGTTTCTCAAAGAAATTTCCTGGTTTGAATCACAATATCACACCAATAAACCCGGTTTCTTGGTCGCTTTGGGTATGATTAATTATTAATTTTTTAGTCAGGATTTACGCAAAGGTACTATAATATAGAGTCAAAAAACTATAGCGCTATAGTTTTAAACGCTATATATGTCGTATCTGCGTAAGTCCTGTTGGTAATAATTCAAAAACTATAAATAAACTCCTAAACTTCCACCTGTTCCTTTGAAAAGTGGTATCCTAGATAAAAGTTGCTAAATTCACCTTTTTATTACTAAAAAAATAAAGGTCTAAAGCCTCTCTATTCATGGATTAAAAAAAATTATTTTTAGGCAATCCTCTCTTGATCAGGACTTACACGGGAGGAACCCAGTTTCTACAGTAAATCATTGTTTTTGACAATAAATATCCACCCTCGTACCGGGTTTCTGGGTTCCCGTGGCTTTAGTCCTGTTTATAATGAAGAAGTAATTATTAATTATTAGTTATTTAATGGAGATACTAATGAATGATATAGCAGTCGCAGTAAAGGTTAAGATATTTTTACATCCTAAAACATTTTGATATTCTACTGTTTTCTTTTCCCTATTCCCTTAACTTTAGGATTGCTATAATAATTCAAAAACTATAAATAAACTCCAAAATTTCTACCTGTTTCCTTGAAAAGTGGTATCCTAGATAAAAGTTGCTAAATTTGCCTTTTTATTACCAAAAAATTAAGGTATAAAGCCTCTCCATTCATGGATAAAAAAATTATTTTTAGCCACTCCTCTTCTTTATAAGAAGAAGTAATTATTAATTATTAATTATTGAATGGAGATACTAATGACTGATATAACAGTCGAAGCAAAGGGCGCGGATATTTTTACATCCTGTTTGCGGAGCATTTCCGTAGGAAAAACCTTTTGATATTCTACTGTTCCCTGTTCCCTCCATACCTATTCCCTTAACTGACAACTAAAATGACTCAAAATATTCTTAAACACAAGAAAGCTAAAGCCCTCAGACCAGGTGCCCGTCGCCCCGCTAAAGAACTGTGTAGCGAATGCGGTTTATGCGATACATATTATATTCATTATGTCAAGGATGCCTGCGCATTTCTTAATCAACAATTTGATAATCTCGAACAACAAACTCACGGACGGACTCGCAACCTGGATAATGAAAACGAGACCTATTTTGGCGTTCATCAAGATATGATGGCAGCTCGGAAAAAACAACCTATCGCCGGGGCACAATGGACTGGTATTGTCAGCGCGATCGCCTGTGAAATGCTCAAGCAAAATATTGTCGAGGGTGTGGTTTGTGTGCAAAATACTAAAGAAGACCGCTTTCAACCAATGCCAGTTATTGCTCGTACTCCAGAGGAAGTATTGGCAGCAAAAGTTAATAAACCTACTCTTTCTCCTAATCTTTCAGTATTAGAAGAAATTGAAAATTCTGGGTTGAAAAAATTATTAGTGATAGGGGTTGGTTGTCAGATTCAAGCATTAAGAGCTGTGGAAAAACAATTAGGTTTAGAAAAGCTCTATGTTTTGGGAACTCCCTGTGTAGATAATGTCACTAGAGAGGGTTTACAAAAATTCTTGGAAACTACAAGTAAGTCGCCAGAAACTGTTGTTCATTATGAATTTATGCAAGATTTTCGAGTACATTTTAAACATGAGGATGGAACAATTGAAAAAGTACCATTTTTTGGTTTAAATACTAAAAAATTGAAGGATGTTTTTGCTCCTTCTTGTATGAGTTGTTTTGACTATGTAAATGGTTTGGCAGATTTGGTAGTTGGATATATGGGAGCTACCTTTGGTTGGCAGTGGATTACTGTTAGAAATGAGACCGGAAAAGAAATGTTAGATTTAGTGATGAATCAATTAGATATTCAACCTGTTATGTCTCAGGGAGATAGACATCAAGCTGTTCAACAAAGTATTCCAGCTTATGACCAAGCTGTTACTTTACCAATGTGGGCAGCAAAATTAATGGGAGTTGTTATTGAAAAAATTGGTCCTAAAGGTTTGGAATATGGGCGGTTTTCTATTGATTCCCATTTCACTAGAAATTATCTTTATGTAAAGCGAAATTATCCAGAAAAATTAGCAGTTCATGTGCCGGAGTTTGCGAAAAAAATTGTGGGGCAATATAAGTTGCCGAAATAGTTTTTTAGTAAGCATTTAGGAACCAGCATTCAGCTATTTATTTGAGCTTGAGTTCAAAGGTTTATGACTCAGCAATTTTATCTGACTACAAAATTCAGATTTCACTTTCTTTATTCGTTTAAATCTCATCCTTAAGGTTGAGGTTTTTATTGCTGAAGTCCTGAGAACTAATAGCTGTTTGCGAAGTATTCCGCAGGAAATGCTTACGTTTGTTTATTTGCTGGACTTACCTATGAACGCTATTGGTAGTGGACTGTTTCATCTAAAATGGTGCATGGGCTAGGGGCTGGTTTCTCAGGAAATTTTCATGCTTACTCTAGGATTTACATAAACCCGTCCCTGAGACGCAGCTCATATTATGAGGCGGGTTTATCTGACAAACCCATGAAAACTTGTTAACTCACTTGTGATTTTTCGGGAGCCGTAACCCATCTCTACAGTGTCTTCATCTAATTCACATTTTTAGATGAAACATTCCAGTAGGGTGCGTTTCGGCGCTTGAGCTGACATGAAAAGCGAAGCGTAACGCACCAAAACTCTATACATAAAGTCATAATTTGTTCAAATTCTCCGCTTTGTTGCATGTAAAGTAGCGATCGCTTATTTTTACAGCAGTTTCGGAGGTGCGTGAGGTAAAAAATTTTATTTTCTGTTTAGTAACTCTGGTAACACAACCTTCCAGGTTGTTACAGCAAACGAAGGCTGTGTTACAAAGATATTTAAGTGTACCTCACCATCCTCATGCATTGCTGTAATTATTTCATATAGCATCTGGTGAACAGTTGTCCGCAGCAATGATAGGAAGCAATCTCCGCGCACCCCTGAGATTACTTGCTGCCAAGCTGTTACCGTCGCTGCGGACTTGGGTACAGTTTGGGAACTATAAAATTAGGTAGGGAAATGGGGGATGGGGAGATAAGGAAATAGTGAATATAGGGCTATTTTTCTATCTGTTTACCTATTCTATTTCTCGATTTCCCCTCCTGGGAGTGGTGAGGGGTGGGTTGTCTCCTTTGCGAAAAACCCGCACCGCTTGCAAAGATACGCTTAGAGCTTCTATAACACTTCCATTGCAAAGTATGTTGATATAACATGAAGAAAATGCAACAAACTTTAATATTTTGATACAAAATTCTAGTTGCTCTACTCTAAATGAATTATACCAAAAATTTATTACATTTGAGGTTAAGAAATTTATAAAATAGCTCAACTGGGACTGACAGTAAAAAAAATCAAAAAAATCAAATCTAAAGTGTGCAAATTGAATTTTATGCTAATATTAAAGTAAAGGAGGCGAGTGCCCAAAAAGTAAAAGTACACTCGACAAATTTATTTATGGTTAGTAACATTAACACGCAACAAGACCTTTCCAAACTAGAAAGCCAACTAACCTCAAAAGACAAAGCATGGCAAAGATTCCAACCAGGAACCTGGGTAAATGAAGTTAACCTAAGAGATTTTATCCAGAAAAATTATACTCCATACGAAGGAGATGAGTCTTTCCTGCAAAATGTCAGTGAATCAACGGAAAAACTCTGGAATGAGGTTAAACAGTTAATGCTCCAAGAACGGGAAAAAGGCGTTTTAGATGTAGAAACGAAAATCCCTTCCAGTATTACTGCTTACGATGCAGGTTACATCAATCAAGATTTAGAAAAAATTGTCGGTTTACAAACTGATCAACCTCTCAAACGAGCAATTATGCCTTTTGGGGGCATTCGAGTGGTTGAGAAATCTTTAAAAGCTTATGATTATGAAATAGATCCGCAAACCCATGAAATTTTCACTCAATATCGCAAAACTCATAATGACGGAGTTTTCGATGCTTATACTCGTGAAATGCGGAAAGCTCGTCACTCAGGAATTATTACAGGTTTACCTGATTCCTACGGACGAGGACGTATCATAGGAGATTATCGTCGGGTTGCTCTATATGGTCTTGATTTTCTACTTGAAGAAAAACAACAACAACTATTTTCCCTAGAATACGATGTTATAGATGAGGAAGTGATTCGTTTACGAGAAGAAATCTCAGACCAAATCAAAGCCTTGAAAAATTTAAAAGTAATGGCAGCAAGTTATGGTTTTGATTTAGGAAATCCAGCGACAAATAGTCAGGAAGCTGTACAATGGACATATTTTGGATACTTAGCTGCTGTTAAAGAACAGAATGGTGCAGCTATGTCTTTGGGGCGTGTTTCTACTTTCCTGGATATCTATATTGAAAGGGATTTAGAATTAGGAGTTATCACTGAAGCTGAAGCTCAAGAATTAATCGATCAATTTGTGATGAAACTGCGGATGGTTCGCTTTTTACGTGCTCCTGAATACAACCAGTTATTTGCAGCAGATCCGGTTTGGGTGACAGAAGTGATTGGGGGAATGGGAGTTGATGGTCGTCCTTTGGTGACGAAAAATAGTTTCCGTTTCTTACATACTCTCTATAATCTCGGACCTGCTCCTGAACCAAATTTAACTATTCTTTGGTCGGAAAAGTTACCTGTCGCTTTTAAAGAATATTGTGCCAAGGTTTCTATTGACACCAGTTCTATTCAGTATGAGAATGATGACTTAATGCGTCCAGAATTTGGGGATGATTATGGTATCGCTTGTTGTGTCTCGGCGATGAAAATTGGTAAACAAATGCAGTTTTTTGGAGCCAGGGTGAACATGGCGAAAGCTTTACTTTATGCCATTAATGGTGGTAAAGATGAAAAAAGTGGAGAACAAATTGCTCCCTGTTATGCTCCTATTACCAGTGATTATTTAGACTATGAAGAAGTAAACGCTAAGTTTGATGTTTTGATGGACTGGTTAGCTAAACTTTATGTAAATAGTCTCAATGTCATTCATTATATGCACGATAAATATTCCTACGAAACTATCCAAATGGCATTACACGATCGCGATGTTGATCGGACAATGGCTTGTGGAATGGCAGGTTTGTCTGTAGTAGGTGATGCTTTAGCTGCGATTAAGTATGGAAATGTCAAAGTTATTCGTAATGAAGAAGGGTTAGCAGTTGACTACGAAGTAACACGAGATTATCCAAAGTTTGGTAATAATGATGAACGGGTTGATGGAATTACTTCTGGTGTATTAAGCACTTTTATGGAGAAAATCCGCAAAAACAAAACCTATCGTCATGCAACCCCTACCCAGTCAATTTTAACTATTACTTCCAATGTGGTTTATGGTAAGAAAACTGGCAGTACACCTGATGGACGAAAAGCAGGAGAACCCTTTGCCCCCGGAGCGAATCCCATGCACGGACGGGATACTAAAGGAGCGATCGCTTCGATGGCTTCCATTGCCAAATTACCTTATGATAATGCTAAAGATGGAATTTCATATACTTTCTCTATTGTGCCTCAAGCATTAGGTAAAACTGACGATGGAAAAGTGAACAATTTGGTAGGAATGTTGGATGGTTATTTCCATGATACAGGACACCATATTAATGTTAACGTTCTCAATCAGGAAACTTTAATAGATGCAATGAATCGTCCTGAAGAATATCCTCAGTTGACTATTCGAGTATCGGGTTATGCAGTTAACTTCATTAAGCTGAGTCGTGAACAACAGTTAGATGTGATTAATCGGACATTCCATAATAAACTGTAAACTGACGACATTAGTAGGGACGTTGCATACATAAGAGGGCGGGTTTAGTCAAATTTCGGCTATTTTCCTAACTGAAAAACCCAGAGGGCGGGTTTAGTCAAATTTCGGCTATTTTCCTAACTGAAAAACCCAGAGGGCGGGTTTAGTCAAATTTCGGCTATTTTCCTAACTGAAAAACCCAAAGGGCGGGTTTAGTCAAATTTCGGCTATTTTCCTAACTGAAAAACCCAAAGGGCGGGTTTAGTCAAATTTCGGCTTTTCCTAACGCCCCTGAAAAACCCGCCCCTACAATCGAAAAAAGTAATCAAATGGGAACAATAGGTATTATTCATTCTATAGAAACTTGTGGAACTGTCGATGGTCCGGGAATTAGATTTGTTATTTTCACTAAAGGTTGCCCTTTAAGATGTTTATACTGTCATAATCCTGATTGTCGTCATATTGAAGGTGGAAAGTCAACATCTGTTGATGAATTAATTTTAGAAATTAAAAAATATCAGTCTTATTTTAAATATTCTGGTGGCGGTGTCACGGTTACTGGAGGTGAACCTTTGATGCAGCCAGAATTTGTTCAAGAAATTTTTCAAAGATGTCGGGAACTGGAGATTCATACTGCATTAGATACATCGGGATATGTGAATTTGAATGTTGCTAAACCTGTTTTAGAATATACGGATTTAGTCTTATTAGACATCAAATCTTTTGACCCCAAAATTTACAAGAAAGTAACTAATGTTTCTATTGAACCAACCCTTAATTTTGCTCGGTATCTTAACGAAATTAATAAGCCAACATGGATCAGATTTGTGTTAGTTCCTGACTTGACAGATCCCGTAAATAATGTAACTGGTTTAGCTGAATTTATTGAGGATTTTAATAATGTAGAAAAAGTGGAAGTTTTACCTTTTCATAAAATGGGAGAATATAAATGGGAACAATTAGGATATGATTATCAACTTAAGACCACAGAACCTCCTTCAAATGAATTATTAGAACAAACTATTAATATTTTTAAAAGTCATAATTTAGTAGTTGGATAAAGTTAGTTTGGCTGGGAAAAAAGCTCTAAATTTTAGCTGTAATAGGGGCGGATTTGTTTCAGTAATTAATAATGAACAATTAATAATTAATAATTACCTCCTCTTCAAAGAAGGGGATTGACTAATCATGAAAATTTTTGATTTATCGCCTTAAAAAGGGAGGCTTCAAGGCGTAAATTGTTGAATGAATAATTATTAACTATCACCTCTTAATTATTAATTCTTCCGTAAGTCTTAGAGTTAAGCATGAAAATTCTCACTAAAACCCGCCCCTACTGTTGCAATGTTTTAATTGTTTCATATCAAATCTACTTAATTTGGTAGAAAAAAATTTTAGATATTCAACCATTACCAAATCTTTCTATATTTCCCCAGACTCCCCACACTCTTTTTATACCATTGTGTTTGAAAAAAGAATATTACAAATGAGCGATTAGAAATCTTGATCAGATATAGTATAGATTTTGCCATAGCAGCCTCTTTTCAAATTGTTATTATATTAATACTATCGGAGATGTCTTCGGTAAATCCAGTTTATTACGAAACTCCAAAGCTAACAGATTTGATATAATTGATATGGTTAGATAAAACTGCTTTATTAGCAGGAAATTTAATGAAAGTTATTGAAGTAGTAAAACAGGGGTTGGCGACTGTAGAACATAAAAATTTTGTAGATAATTTAGGCAATTAAATAAGGTAGCAATCCTAAATAGGTTATAAGATTTTATTGTAGAGGTTTGGTCTCCAAATCTTTGGTTGGGTTTGGAGACCAAACCCCTACAGTTTTTTTCTCACAAATCATTCCTGACTGCTATATAATACAGTACATAATAACTTAATTATTTAATTCAACAACAATAAATCTTTTTTGTCAAACCTTATGTTAAGAAAGATGTGGTTCATTTCAGTTCTCAGTTATCAGTACCTCCTGGAATCAGGAGGCTTGAAATATGGAATTTTCTTTTTTTATCCTCTTCAAAGAGGATAATTTAGACCCAAAAATTTCGGTAATGGATAGCCTAAAAAGGGAGAAGTAATTATCAATTATCAATTATTAACTATCAATTATTTATGTTAGGTCCAGGAAAAATTTTAGAAGAACGTTACCAACTACAAAAACAACTCGGACGTACAATACCAGGCCGTAAAACTTGGCTAGCATTTGATTCTGAACTGGAAGAACAAGTAATTATTAAAATGTTAGCTTATAGTCCGGAAATATTAGGGCAAGAATTAAGTTTATTTGAGGAAGAAGCTAAAACTTTACAAGCTCTAAATCATTACCAAATTCCTCGTTATCGTGATTATTTTTCTTTAGAAAAAGAAGCAAATTCAAGTTTACCTTGGTTTGCTTTAGTGCAAGATTATATTCCTGGTTTTTCTCTCCAAGAATTATTAGATAAAGAGCAAAAGTTCACAGAAGAAGATGTGATGAAAATTGCCCAAGAAGTATTAAATGTTCTGATTTATCTCCATGAATTAGAGCCTCCAGTTTTACATCGAGATATTAAACCTAGTAATTTAATTATGGGGGCAGACCAAAAAATTTATTTAGTAGATTTTGGTGCAGTACAATCTCAAGGTAATAATCAGGGAGCAACTTTTACTATTATTGGAACTAGCGGTTATGCTCCTCTAGAACAATTTTGGGGGAAAGCAGTTCCGGCTTCAGATTTATATGCTTTGGGAGCAACTTTGATTCATTTACTAACTGGAATTTATCCGGCAAATTTACCACAAAAAAATTATCAGATTCAATTTACTGATAAGGTTAATATTAATCCTAACTTCGCTATTTGGATTAATAAAATGACAGAAATAGATTTAGAAAAACGCTTTCAAAGTGCCCGTGAAGCTTTGATATCTGTAGGATCAAAACCTCAACCTAGAAAAGTCTTAAAATCTCACAAAAATTCTCTAAAATTTAGCATTATTGTTAGTATCAATAAATCTCCAGAAAAGATGGAAATTTATACTCATGCACCTAGTTTAAGAGAAATTAAAGAGTCTGGAGTTATCGGTGGTATTGTTTGTATATTTGTGGGTTTACTTCTAACTAATTTTGTTTATGGAATCTTGTTACTAATTCTATTTTTGGCAGGAATATTTATTTTATTTGGAGAAAAGAATTATATTTATTTTGACCATAATTGTTTTCAGGTAGAACGACGTTTATTAGATTTTACTTACGGAAAATATCAGGGAAATACTAGAGATATTATTGAGGTTTTTGCATCTAAACTTGCATCTGGATATGAAGTTATAATTCAATCTGAAAATGATAAATATCAATTAGATAAAGCAATGAATATTCAAGATAGTACATCCTTAGTTGAGGAAATTAACCAATGGATAATTAATAATTAATAATTAATAATTAATAATTAATAATTAATAATTAATAATTAGGGATGGCTGAATAAATATAAAAACATTGATATTCTAAAGTTTTAGCATTTACAGAAAAATTGGGGTATGTGCCTCCTCTTTTAAAGGGATGAAAAAATACTCGATTCAGTATTTCCAGCCTCTGACTTTCGTCTGAGTTTCACTCTCTACTGATAACTGATAAATGATGTATTAGGAAGTAGGGGAGTAGGGGAGAAACATTTTTGTAACCTACAGCTATTGCACCATTTAAGGTGAAACAATGCACTACCAGTAGCTTTCTATCAGCCAACCCTAATTAATAATAAGGGATAATAGATAATGAAAACTATTTTTTTTATATGTAGTGGTGAAAAAACTTTTACACTTATTTAATCAGTACCGGGCAACGGCAGTAGTCGGATTAACAGGGATAACTATTTCGATTATTGCTATGCTCATTGTTTATTACTGGGAACTGGCCAAAGATCAAGAGCGGTTTCAACAACAATCTACTGTCTTAATCAATGAATTACAAAGACAATTAGATAATTACACCCAACTGACTAGAGCTGTAGGTAGTTTCCTAAATGGCTCTCAAGAAGTAACTCCCCAGGAATTTCAAGAATTTACAACCTCCTTACTACCTTACTATGACGGTTTGTTAGGATTAGGTTGGAGTAAAAAAGTAGAGAATCAGGAACGCTCCCTTTATGAGCAAAACTTACAAACTCAAGGGATAATAAATTTTAAGATTTATGAATATAACTCCAGAGGAGATAAAGTAATGGCAGGCGATCGCCCAGTCTACTTTCCTACAACTTATATTCAACCTTTAGAGCAATGGCAAGATTATATTGGTTGGGATGCTGCTTCAGACAGAAAACGTTGGCTGACTATAGAGAGAGCAGAACATACAAGAGTCACTGTGAGTACACCTTTAGTGCAGTTAGAAAATGGCAAATCAGGTTTTGCGATTTATTCTCCGGTATTTGGTTTTGATAACTTAGCTCCTCAATACCCTAACCGCGAACAAACTGATAACAATAAAAAATTTCAAGGAGTAGTATTTGGTTTTTATGAACTTCGGACTTTGATGGAAAAAGCTACTAGCAATCTCAACCTTAAAGGAATTGATATTTATCTCTATCGTTTACCAAATGATTATTTAGATTCTGCTCTCAGGAAAACTGCTGTTACTAGCGCCGACTATTTCCTGATAGCATACAAAGCTGAATCCCAAAGTTTGACAGAATCTCCTGAAATTGCCAATTTAGAAGCTATTGAAAGTCTGACAAAACAGCCACCATACCTATGTCGTCATAGTTCAGAGTGGCAATTTTGTGTCCGCTTAATTCATGGAGGACAAGAAAAGTTTTTGTTGGTAGTATCACCTGCTTCTAATCGTTTTATACCCGGTTACCTTCCTGAGGGGGTTCTGGTATTAGGCTTATTAATAACAGTTTCTTTGGTAATGTATTTCTATATTTCCCAGCAGGCAAGTTTAAAAATTGAGAGCAAAAACCGGGAATTAGAAAAATTATTGCAGGAACTACAGCACACTCAACTACAGTTAATCCAAACAGAAAAAATGTCAAGTTTAGGTCGGTTGGTAGCAGGTGTTGCCCATGAAATTAATAACCCAGTTAATTTTATTTCGGGAAATGTAGAATATGCAGAAGAGCATTTCCAAGATTTGCTTGATTTGGTTAAGTTCTATCAAACCGAATATCCTGATTCCAGTTCAGAAATTGAAGCAGTTAAGGAAGATATTGATTTAGATTTTATTGCCCAAGATTTACCGAAGTTATTAGAATCTATGAAAATAGGCAGCGAACGTCTGCATACAATAGTTTTGTCTCTGCGTAATTTTTCCCGGTTGGATGAATCAAAAGTTAAGGAAGTCGATATTCACACAGGTCTTGAAAGTACATTAATGATTTTAGAACATCGACTCAAGACTCAACCTGATCGCCCAGAAATTTTAGTGACTAAAGACTATGGTGATTTGCCTTTAATTGAATGTTATGCAGGTCAATTAAATCAGGTATTTATGAATATTTTGGCTAATGCTATTGATGCTTTAGAAGATAGTATTCGGTTAAAACAGTTAAAAGAGCGATCGCCTATGATTTCAATTACAACATCTCAAGTTGATACCCAGTGGATTTCAATTTCAATTGCCGATAATGGTCCTGGGATTAAGTCAGATATCGAAACTCGCTTGTTTGACCCCTTTTTTACAACTAAACCAGTTGGTAAAGGAACGGGACTCGGACTTTCTATTAGTTATCAAATTGTTTGTGAGAAACATGGGGGTTATTTATTCTGTCAGTCTGATGAGGGAAATGGTACGGAGTTTATTATTAAGTTACCAATTGGAAGGAGGAAGGAGGAAGGAGGAAGAAGATTTGAATTGGAAGGAGGAGGGAAGAGGAAGGAGGAAGGAGGAAGGAGGAAGATTTGAAAACAGTCAGGACTTAGACAAAGATACTATATATAGAGTCAAAAAACTATTGTGCAATAGTTTGAAACACTATATCTATGGTCTATGGGTAAGTCATAATAGTAAAAACTTAAATCAATTTATGACTGACTACATTTTTCAGGTCAAAAGATTTGAAAACAGTCAGGACTTAGACAAAGATTATATAGAGTCAAAAAACTATTGTGCAATAGTTTGAAACTCCATATCTATAGTCTATGGGTAAGTCATAATAGTAAAAACTTAAATAAATTTATGACTGACTACATTTTTCAGGTCAAAAGATTTGAAAACAGTC